>NZ_JAMXRY010000064.1:0-28643 GCF_024124525.1 Halomonas sp. OfavH-34-E
GGCACCTACGGCGGCACCCACGCCAGCGCCACTGGCGGCGCGTTCACCGGTGCCGGTGCCGCAGGCGGCGAGGCCCAGGGTCATGAAAGTGGCCAGCAGCAGGCTGGAGAGTGTCTTGATGGAACCCTTCCTCATGATGTTTCTCCTATGCTGTTATGTGCCATATCGAGCCTATTGGCCAAGAGAGCCGAGCACAACCCCTTGATTCTCCGATGTGGTGTCGCTTTCAGCAGACATTTTCTGGTGCCGTGTCGTTACCGACGACGACTCCCGCCTGTCAGGTACGTCTTGGATCCCTCGGCTGTTGTTGGGTAATGCAGTGGACGTTGCCGCCGCCGAGCAGGATCTCTCGGGCGGGCACGCCGATCACCCGGCGCTCGGGAAAAAGCCTCGCCAGAATGTCGCGAGCCTCGTTGTCGCGGCGTTCATCCAGCAGGGGCATGACCACCACTCGATTGCCGATGTAAAAGTTGACGTAGGAGGCCGCCATGCGGTCCCCGGGCTGGCGTGGGTGCGAGCTGGAGAGCCTGTCGATGCCGCTGGCCTCGTCTTCGCCGATAAACAGCGGGCCGGGCTGGGGCAGGCGGTGCACGGTGAACGGTCGACCGCAGGCATCGGTACTGGCTTCCAGCACCGCCAGGGCGTCGCGGCAGATCTGGTACTCCGGGTCCGCGGCGTCGTCGCACCAGGTCAAGGCAACTTCGGCGGGGCCCACAAAGCAGCAGAGATTGTCGACGTGGCCGTCGGTTTCATCGAGGTAGCAGCCCCGGGGAAGCCAGATGACCTTGCTGATGCCCAGCTGCTCACTCAGGCGCGCCTCCATGGCGGCGCGATCCAGACCCGGGTTGCGGTTGGGGTTGAGCAGGCACTCCTCGGTGGTGATCAGGGTGCCCTCGCCGTCGACGTGAATGGCGCCGCCTTCCAGCACGATACCGGCATCGAAGCGGGGGATGCCCAGCATTTCGGCGATCTTGGGGCGGATCCGGCGGTCCTTGTCCCAGGGAAAGTAAAGCCCGCCCTTGAGTCCGCCCCAGGCGTTGAATTCCCAGTCCACCACCGCCAGGCCATGTTCGGGGTGGGTCAGAAAGGTCGGGCCCACGTCCCGCATCCAGGCGTCGTTGCTGGATAGTTCGACCACGCGAATCGTTTCCGGAAGCTGATAACGGGCGTTTTCGTACTGATCGTCGTTGACGCCCACGTAGACGGTCTCGCTCTCGGCGATGGCGCTGGCCACCGCGACGAAAGCCTGTTGGGCGGGCTTGGCTCCCAGGCGCCAGGTATCCGGGCGCTGGGGCCACAGCATCCAGCAGGCGTCGTGAGGGGCGAATTCCGCCGGCATGGACCAGCCAAGTCGGGCGGGACTGTGCGCGTCGCTGCCGGCGGAACTCGACGCGGCAGGGGCCGGGGTCGGTGAAGACGAATGGTGTGTCTGGTTCATGGAGGCTCTCACAAGAATCCGATCAGCAGGA
This sequence comes from Halomonas sp. OfavH-34-E, assembly GCF_024124525.1. NCBI lineage: Bacteria > Pseudomonadati > Pseudomonadota > Gammaproteobacteria > Oceanospirillales > Halomonadaceae > Halomonas > Halomonas sp. OfavH-34-E. The sequence goes on from NZ_JAMXRY010000064.1 coordinate 1,470, forward strand.
ACACGCCGGTGGCCAGGGCCGCGGCGATCAACACGTAGGGGATCTGGGTCAGGGCGTGGGCCATGGGGCTGCAACCGCTACCCTGGGCCGACAGCACCGTGGAGTCCCCGTAGAAGCAGGCGTGGCTACCGAAGGCGCTGGCCGAGATCAAGGCGCCGACCACCAGCGGCATATTGGCGTCCATGCTGATCGCCAACGGCAGCACGATAGGCATGGCCACCGCGAACAGCCCCCAGAAGGAGCCGGTGGCAAAGGCCAGGAAGGCCATGGTGACGAATACCACGGCGGGCAGCAGGCCGGCGGTCATCAGCGGCTGTACCGCCTGGATCACCACCTCGGTGAGGCCCAGGACGTCGTTGACCTCCTTGAGCGAGAAGCCGGCGACCAAGGTGCCCAGCGGCATGATCATCGCCTTGAAGCCTTCCAGGGCGGTATCGAAGGTGTCATTGAAGCTCAGCAGACGCTGGACGGCGATCAGCACCAGGGTGACGGCCAGGGCAACGATGACCCCGCGCAGGATGTCGATATCGAAGTACCAGGTGGCGACGATCAGGCTGGCGATGGGCAGCAGGAAGTTGAGCAGATGCGGGCTCTGGCCATCGTAGTTGGTGTCGATCTGCAGCGCGTGCTCCTCGCCGCCATCGGGCACCGGCTGGCCGGCCTTGGCACGGGCCTCGGCGGTCTTCATCGGGCCGATGTCAGGCAGCCAGCCCAGCGCGACCAGGGGCACCAGGGCCGCCGCCACCCAGGCGTAGGCCATGTACGGGATCGCCGAGATGTACAGCGACATGCCGTTGTCGGCGACGTTGTTGTCCTCGAGCAGGCCGGCGAAGAACACCGCCCAGGTCGAGAAAGGCACCAGGATGCACACCGGGGCGGCGGTGGAATCCACCAGATAGGCCAGCTTTTCGCGGGAGACGCCGAAGCGATCGGTGATCTTCTTCATCGAGGCGCTGATGGTCAGGGCGTTGAGGTAGTCGTCGACGAAGATCACCAGCCCCAGCACCCAGGTGGTCAGCAGGCTCTGGCGACGACTGTGCAGTCGTTTGGTCATGGCGTCACCGAAGCTCAGCACGCCGCCGGTCTTGACCAGCAGGGCGATCAGGCTGCCGAACAGGCCGCAGACCAGGATGATCCAGGTGACGGTGTCATTGCCGAGGACCGTGAGCAGGATGTCCGACCCGCGGGTGACGACCTCGCTGGGGGCGATCATCAAGAGCCCGACCAGGCAGCCGGCAAGCAGTGATTCGATGGTGCGACGAGTGATGATGGCGGTGACCAGCACCACCAGGGTGGGAACCAGGCTCCAGGCGCCGTAGGTTTCCATGCAAGCTCCTTGTATCGCCTGTGGCGACGGTTGTTATTGGACGGAAGCTATCGCGCAGGGGCGAGCCCTGCGCTGGCCGCCCGGCAAAAAAAGCGTGCGGCCTCGTGTTGCAGGAGGGTTCGTGGCTAGAGATAGCCGTCGCGACGCAGGGACTCGGCGGTGGCGGAAAGCGCCTCGTCGAGGATGGCGACGGCCTCGTCGACGGTGTCGCGGGTCCAGATCAGGGGCGGCGAGATCACGTTGAGATGCCCCACCGGACGAATGATCAGTCCGCGCTGCTGGGCCTCGAAGGCCACCCGATCGCCGACACGCGCGTCCACCGGGAACAGCGCCTTGGTGTCCTTGTCGGCCACGTTCTCGATGCACATCATGAAGTGGCTGCCGCGCACGTCGCCGACGGTGGGATGTCGTGACAGCGTCGCCAGTGCCTGCTCCAGATAGGGGCCGACCTCGCGGACGTTGGCGCAAAGCTCTTCTCGCTCGAGGATCTCGATATTCTTGAGCGCCGCGGCGCAACTGACCGGATGTCCGGAGTAGGTGAAGCCGGTGCTGAGTACTCCGCCCTTGCCCTGGGGCGTGCCGAGCACCTCGTAGAGGCGGTCGGAGATCAGGGTCGCGCCGAGCGGGGCATAGCCCGAGGACAGGCCCTTGGCCAGGTTGATGACGTCGGGCTGGGTGTCGAATACCGCTTCCGAGGCGAAGATGTGGCCGAGGCGACCGAAGCCGGTGACCACCTCGTCGGCGATATACAGGATGTCGTGGGCGCGCAGCACCTCCTGCATGCGGGCGTGATAGCCCCGGGGGGCCACCAGTACGCCGCCGGCTCCCATGATCGGCTCGGCGATGAAGGCGGCGATATTGTCGGCGCCGATCTCGGCGATGGTGGTCTCGAGTTCCGCGACCAGATGATCACAGTACTGTGCTTCATCCATGCCTTCGGGGCGACGATAGAGGTTGGCCTCGCTTAGATGGGTGACCAGACCATCGAGGGTGTCGAATTCCCAGTTGTTGCTCTCGATGCCGGTCAGGCTCGCGGCCAGGTAGGTGGTGCCGTGGTAGGCGTTGCGGCGCGACAGGATACGCTTCTTGTTCGGCTTGCCCAGGCGGTTGAAGTAGTAGTGCACCAGGCGGATGGTGGCGTCGTTGGCGGTGGAGCCTCCGCAGCTGTAGAAGACATGGTTGAGGTGGGCCGGGGCCAGTTCGGCGAGCTTGGCGGCCAGCTGCGTGGCCGGCGCGTTGGACAGATTGTTGAAGGTCGAGAAGTAGGCCATGCGGGTGGCCTGTTCGGCCATGGCCTGGCCGATCTCGGCGCGCCCGTGGCCAACGTTGACGCACCACAGCCCGGCGATGCCGTCGATAAAGCGGTTGCCGTGAATGTCCTGGACGTGGATGCCCTCGGCATCGGTGATCAGCTCGCAGCCCTTGTCGTGGAAGACGCTGAAGTCGGTGAAGGGATGGACGAAGTGGTCCCGATCCTGGCGCCACAGGGTCTCGGCATCCACTGTTGTTGGGACTGGGGCCGGAACCGGAGCCGTGTCGGCGACGGGAGTCGAGGGGCGGGACGAGAGGCGAGTGTCGGGTGTTGTCATTGGAAACCTCCTTGGGAAGGTCTCCAGTCTCGCCAGACTGCCCCTGTCGATGACATATCCTTATGAGGGTAGGTCTCCTCGGGCCGCCAGGCGGCGGCAGTGCCGGTATCACCGATGGGGTAGCCTATGATCGACTCAGGTTGCCATGACCTTGATCTACCTCATGATTGAGAGAGGGGTGCGCGAAACGGCACTACCGAGACTTGAGGCAGACGTAGCGATCCTCCGACGTTGGTGTAGGCTGTGCCGTAATGATCCGCAGGTGCCGGAAGAGGTGGCCCAGATTCTGGCGCGGCGGATGCTGAATGGTCAGTCCGGATACTTTGCCATGTTGCCAGCACCACCCTTTACTCGTCGTGCCCTGGGCACCCTTGTCGCCTTTCTGATGTCGGCCCCGTTACCCGCTATCGCCGCCAACTGTGGTGCCTCGGGAGGGCTGGCGTTTGTCGGTGTCACCAACGATGGTTTGCGCTCGGTGTGGTTGTCGGGGACCTCGCCGGGTGACTTCGGGTTGGAGGCGGCGCAGGGAAAGCAGAGCGTCGATGAGTGGACGCGCAATGCCGGCGGCCTGCACCTGACCCTGTCGCCAGTGGTATCCAACGGCAACGGTGGTGTGCACAAGCTTCTGGATCTGGGGGGCAACAAGGATTGTCTGCTGGATACCCAGAACCAGAAGGGTGGCTTCACATTGCCGCCGGCCGGGCAGATCCCGATGCCGGAGCGTCCGGGCATTACCCCTCCCATCGGCAAGATCTTTCCTGATTTTTCCCGCCCTGGCGGGGTGACGCCGCCGATAGGTACGGTGCCTCCAGGCTTCCGGCCACCCACCTGGGTGACGCCGCCGATAGGTACGGTGCCGCCAGGCTTCCGGCCACCCACCGGGGTGACGCCGCCGGTAGGGACGGTGCCACCGAACTTCCGGCCGCCCACCGGAGTGACGCCGCCGATAGGGACGGTGCCGCCAGGCTTCCGACCCCCGACCGGGGTGACGCCACCGATAGGCACGGTGCCGCCAGGCTTCCGACCCCCGACCGGGGTGACGCCGCCGATAGGCACGGTGCCTCCAGGCTTCAGGCCACCCACCGGGGTGACGCCACCGATAGGCACGGTGCCTCCGGACTTCAGGCCGCCCACCGGAGTGACGCCGCCGATAGGTACGGTGCCACCGGACTTCAGACCACCCACCGGGGTAACGCCGCCGGTAGGCACGGTGCCTCCGGACTTCAGGCCACCCACCGGGGTGACGCCGCCGATAGGCACGGTGCCGCCAGGCTTCAGGCCACCCACCGGGGTGACGCCACCGATAGGCACGGTGCCTCCGGACTTCAGGCCACCCACCGGGGTAACGCCGCCGGTAGGCACGGTGCCTCCAGGCTTCAGGCCACCCACTGGGGTGACGCCGCCGATAGGCACGGTGCCTCCGGGCTTCCGGCTGCCGACCGGGGTGACGCCACCGATAGGCACGGTGCCTCCGGACTTCAGGCCACCCACCGGGGTGACGCCGCCGATAGGTACGGTGCCCGCCCCCGAACGTCCGCCGGTGGGGGTGACGCCGGGGCGGCCCACCCTGGGGCAATGGAGCCTTCCTCCGAACGTTGCGTGGCCGGGCGAGGTAGCGCCCCCCATCGGTGTCGTGCCTCCGGATGTCAGGCCACCTTCCGGGGTGACACCTCCCATCGGCGTCGTACCGCCTGAACAGCGTCCGCCGTCGGGTCTGACACCCTCTTTGCCATCGATGCCCCAGGGCCAGATCGTTGGCCGTGTCGACGCGGCCGAGTGGTATGCCGGGCGGGTGCCGCTGCCGGCTAACCGCTGCATCGACCCTCGTCACGACCCCAGGCTCGGGGGCGCACCGCTGGCAGACGGTACCCTGCCGGTGGTGACCTGCCCCGAGAACCTGCTGCGCCAGCACGCCCAGGCAAGAACCCGGAACGCGCTGGAGGCCACCTTGATGGAACAGGTGCCGATCACCGCAGGGCGTCAGGGAGAGCCGGTCTCTCCCTGGAACACCTGGGTGGATGCTCGTTATACCGATATCTCCGATGACCGTGATGGCCAGGATCTGGATGGCGAGGCCCAGGTAGTGGCGGTGGGTGTCGACCGCTGGGTGTCGGAGCAGGCGGTGGCGGGTGTCAGTTTTAGCGTCGACTCGAGCCGCTCTGACAACTTTGGCGGCGCCTGGGACAGCGACAGCGATGGCTTCAGCATCTCGCCCTATGTCGCCTATCGACTGTCCGAGCGCTGGGCGTTGGACGCATCGCTGATCTGGCGCTGGGGTGACAATGACACCGAACTGGCGACCCTGGATGGCAGCTTCGACACCCGTAGCTTCGGCGGCGCGCTCAATGCCCACGGTCAGTACCGCTGGGGGGAGGCCCTGTTGCGTCCCACCGTCTCGCTGTTCTACTCCCGTGAGCGCAGCGACGACTATGACCTGGACGGCAAGATCCTGGGGATACCGGTGGAGGTGGAAGTGCCCGGCGACTCCTACAGCACCGGCGTAGCGTCGGTCAGTGGTGAGCTTAGCCGTATCTACCACACTGACCACGCGGGTCTGATCATGCCCTACGCCGAACTGGGGGTGGACTGGGCCTTCGAGCAGCCCAACGACGGGCGCTACCTCAACGAGGATCTGGAGTGGGAGGACCCTTCTGACCTGACGGGTACCCTGCGCACTGGCGCTCGCTGGTTTGTCGGCGAGGCCACCCTGCTCGAGGCCAGCGCCGGCTATCTCAGCATCGGCCATGATGACCTGGATATCTGGGAGGGGCGGTTGTATCTCTCCTACCGCTTCTGAGCGGGTGCGTCAGTCACGCTGCTGGCGGGAGATCAGCGCTACGTGATCGAGAAAGGCGCGAAACAGCTCGGCCTGACTCGTGACCTGCAGGCGCTGATAGACGTGCTTGCGGTGGACCTTGACGGTGCCGTCGCTGATGCCGAGCTCTCGCGCCGCCGACTTGGCCGAGTGGCCCGCGAGCAGCAGGCGCACGATATCCTGCTCGCGGCGGGTGAGCACACCCTGGCCAAAACTCGAGAAGGCGGCGTCGACGGGCTCGACCTCCTGGTGTTGCGGTTCGAAGGCATTGCGTTGCCAGCTCCAGAACCGCTGAAGCAGGGCTTCGACGATGGGCGTCAGGTGGCGTAGCGCCTGTACGGTGCGCCGAGTCACCGGTGGCGACTGGGTACGGAAGCCGAGAGACAGCACCATCACGGTGTCGTCGCTGACCCGTGCGAAGAGTCCGATCTCATCCTTGAGTCCTAGGCCGCGATAGTAGTGGTGGTAGTACTCGCTGCTCTCGAAACGGTCCGGCGCCAGATCGCGCAGTCGATGGGTTCCGCTATCCTGACCAGACTCGATGGCCTGGAACATCGGGTCGAGCAGGTAGACGCGACTCAGATAAGGGTCGATGTCGCGCTGGCGGCGTTCGGGGGGATAGTTGTCATGGACCACTCGCGGACGGCCTCGGCCCTGGTAGGCATGCAGGATCAGGGTGTCCATGGGCACCAGCTCGGCGAGTGCCTGCTCCAGCTGTCGCGGAAGGTCGCTGCGATCGGCACCCTGAATCAGGCCAGCCAGTCGTTGGTGCCAGGCCTGGGCCGCGCTGGATGCCAGGTAGTCGATGGGAGTCATGGGGCTCGCTGGGTCGAAAGTCTGAAGCCCACACTGTATCACTTCGTTATTGGTGTCAGTGGTCGTCCCAAGGGTCTGCCGGGCTCGGCGTGACGTGGCGCTGGGGCGAGTCGGGCTGCTATCTTGGACTCCTTTGCCAACGGGACGGCAGCATGAGCGTGAGCATGACGACTCCAAGGGGCGGCGACAGGGCGAGCCGGCGCGAGATCTTCGGCTGGGCGATGTTCGACTTCGCCAATCAGGCCTACACCCTGCTGATCATCACCGTGGTGTTCGGTGAACTCTTCACCACGGTGATCGTCGGCGACCGAGGCGACGACTTTCGCCTGGCCAACCTGCTGTGGAGCCTGGCGCTGGCGCTGAGCTTTCTGCTGGTGGTGGTGACCGGCCCGCTGTGTGGTGCGGTGATGGACTACCGCGCCGAAAAGAAGCGCTTCCTGTTTGCCAGCTATCTGGCCACCATCGCCACCACCGCCATGCTTTATTTCGTCGAGCCGGGCTACGTGGCGCTGGGCTTTGTGTTGATCATCCTGTCCAACTACGCCTATTCCATGGGCGAGTCCTTTATCGCGGCCTTTCTTCCGGGGCTTGGGCCGCCAGAGAAGCTTGGCGCCATCTCCGGTTTCGGCTGGGCGCTGGGCTACGTCGGCGGACTGGTGGCAGCGGGCTTCACCCTGGCCATACTGGGCGAGGCCACCGCGGATAACTTCGAGCGGATCCGCTGGGTCGGGCCCTTCGCCGCGGGCTTCTTCCTGTTGGCGGCGATACCAACCTTCGTCTGGCTCAAGGAGCGCGCCGAGCCACAGCCCCATCGCCAACCCTTCGCCCGCATCGCCTGGCAGCGGGTATCGACCACCCTGCATGAACTGCGTCGGTTCCGTGACCTGGGTCTGTTTCTGACCTCGGTGCTGTTCTCCATGGCCGGTGTCTACATCATCATCGCCTTCGCCTTCATCTATGGCGCCCAGGTCATCGGCTGGCAGGAAAGCACCCGCAACCTGATGTTCATCATCGTCCAGATCACCGCCGCGGCAGGGGCACTCGGATTTGGCTTTATCCAGGACCGCATCGGTACCCTGGTGACCTATCTGATGACTCTGGTGCTGTGGGTGCTGGCGATCCTGGCCATCTGGGCCACCCCCGAGGTCACCGCCTGGCTAAACGCTACCTGGGGACTCGACTGGCAGGCCGAGCAACTGTTTCTGGTGGTCGGCTGTCTGGCGGGCCTTAGCCTCGGCTCCAGCCAGTCGGCCAGCCGGGTCCTGGTAGGCCTGTTCTCGCCCCGCCAGAAGGCGGCCGAGTTCTTCGGGTTCTGGGGGTTGGCCAACAAGCTGGCGGGGGTCATCGGCATCGTCGGCCTGGGACTGCTGCAGGCGGCGGTGGGGCTCAAGGCCTCGATCCTGTTGTGCGCCGTCTTCTTCATCATCGCCATCGTGATCTGCGTTGGCGTCAATCAGCGCCGCGGCCAGCGGGTGGCAGGGGAGTGGGAAGCCAGGCTGGACGATACGCACTGAACCAACTGGGCCGAGGGAACGGTATCGAGGACCTTGGCCCAGAGACCCGCACCGAGGACGTTTGAATGCTGCCGGACGCGCTGTTCGCACCCGCTACCCTGATTCTGCTGTCGGCCATCTTCGTCCTGGCAGGACTGGTCAAGGGAGTGCTCGGCATGGGCATGCCCACGGTACTGCTGGCGCTGTTGACCGCGACCCTGGGGCTGCCTCTGGCCATGGCGCTGATGCTGGTGCCCACGGTAGTCACCAACGTCTGGCAGGCCCTGGTGGGGGGGCATCTGCTGGCGCTATGCCGTCGGCTCTGGTTGTTTCTGCTGGCGGCGGTGCTGGCGGTCTGGCCGGGGGTATGGGTGCTGGCCAGCGTCGAGGCTCACTGGCTGTCGTTGCTGCTGGGGCTGTTGCTGATGCTCTACGCACTGATGAACCTGAGCGGGCGACGGCTGCGCTTCTCGGGAAGCCCGGTCCAGGCCGGCGCCGTCGGCGCGATGAATGGCGTCCTGACCGGGCTGACAGGCTCCAGCGTCTTCCCCGGGGTGCCCTTTCTGCAGGCCATCGGTCTGTCACGGGACGCCCTGGTTCAGGCCATGGGGCTGTTGTTCAGCCTGTCGACCCTGAGCCTGGCGCTGGCACTCGGCGAGAGGGACTTGCTCTCCACCGACCTGCTGCTGGCGTCGAGCCTGGCGCTGCTGCCGGCGAGTCTCGGCATGTGGTGGGGCGCCTGGCTCAGACGCCGGCTATCCGAGGCGCGCTTTCGCCAGGTGTTTCTGCTTGGCCTGCTGGCCATGGGCGGCTACCTGGTGACGCGTTCGCTGCTTGCGGCTTGAGCAACGACCCGGGCGACCCGAGCTTCATCGAGAGCTGCATTGGGCCGTTGCAGGCGCCGTCAGGGGTTGCCGGGGCGCCCCAGGGTTCGTTACTTCGGACGTTCCAGGGAGAACAGGTCGGTGCAGCGTGCGTAGTCGCTGCCGGCCATGCGCCCGATCGGGGCCAGGGCGTCGCAGCTGACGTGTCGACCGTTCCACACCCGGGGATCGGCGTGGATGACGGTCACCTCGGCCAGTACCAGGTTGCCTGACAGCGGACGGTCGCCGAAGTGCAGGATATCGTGAAGGCGACAGCCGAAGGCAACCGGTGCCTCCTGAATACGCGGTACCCGCAGGTCTCCCAGGCTGGCCTTGGTCAACCCGGCATGGTCGAACTCGTCTCCCTCGGGCGGCAGGCTTGCGCTGGTGGCGTTGAGCGCCTCGGCCAGCGCCTCACCACCGATATGCACGATGCACTCGCCGACCTGCTTGAGGTTGGCGATGGTGTCCTTGGTGGCGCCTTCGCCGTTGAGCAATGGAGAAAATGCCAGCACGGGGGGATCGACGCTGGCCACATTGAAAAACGAGAAGGGCGCCAGATTGGCGTGACCGCTCTCGCTCAGGGTCGACACCCAGGCGATGGGACGCGGAGCGATGGCTCCGGAGAACAGTCGATAGATCAGGCCGGCGTCCAGCTCGCTGACCTTGAGGGTGGCGTCGTCGCTCACTGTCGAACTCCTTGTGTTCATTGTCGTTGCAACAGCACCCGTTGTGATGGTGCCAGTTGGCGTGGGGCGGTCCAGGCGCTATCCCAGCACGCTGAGCCCGACAGGTCCAGCCTTGGCGGAGCTGCGTGATCGAGGCCAACGCCTCGGTCCTGGAAAGGCGCCAGGGCCGCCAACCAGGCCCCGGTGCCTGGTCGGCGACGGCGAGCGTTCAGGGGAGTGGCGACTCGAGGAAGTCTCGCAACTGTGTTGCGGCCTGCTGGATGTTCACCACGCCGTCGATGTGGCCGCGGTCACCCTCCAGGGCCTCGAGGGTCACCGGGGTGCCGTCGGCCTCGATCAGTGCGGCGGTCTCGCGAACCTTCTGGGGCGAGAACACCAGGTCGTCTTCGCTATAGAGCATCAGGGTCGGGGCCTCGATGGCGGCCAGGCCCGCCTCCAGGCTGTCGCCATGGCCGGTCATGAAGGCCTGGTTGGCCTTGACCAGGTACAGCAGGTGATTGGCGTCGGCGGTAGCAGCCCGCTGTTCGGCGACGCTGTTCAGGGTCGCCTCGACCTCGTACTGGGCTTCCAGTGAACTCGTCGGTGAGGTGTCGGCGTCGGCCCAGTCGCGGTCGAAGGTGGCGTCCGCCCAGCGCCAGTGGTTGGCCTGCAGGGTGATCAGCTTCAACGACTCGCGCAGACCGTCGAGCGGCGGCGTCTGCCCGTAGTAGTCGCCCCCACGCCAGTGGGGGTCCAGCGTGATAGGGGCGGCCCAGGCGTCCAGGCTGGCGATCAGCCAGGGATCGGCCACCCCCGCACCGATCACCGGAATCAGGCGTTCGACCCGCTCGGGATAGGCGCTGGCCCACTCGTAAGCCTGCAGCGCTCCCATGGAGGCCCCCATCACCGCGTGCAAGCGCTGGATACCGAGATCATCCAGCAAGGCCTTCTGCACATTGACGAAGTCGCGAATGGTTACCAACGGGAAGTCGGTGCCCCAGGGCTCGCCGGTGTCGGGGTTGTGACTGGCAGGACCGGTGGTGGTGACTCTGGGGTCGCCGGCGTTGAGGTTGACCAGGGTGTCCGACGACACGACGTAATAGCGGTCGGTGTCGAGCGGCTTGCCGGGGCCGATGATGGCATCCCAGTAGCCGGGGGTCTCTTCACCGTCATAGCGGCCGGCGGCGTGACTGGTGCCGGAGAAGAAGTGGGTGATCAGGATGGCGTTATCGCCTGCCTCGTTGAGCTCGCCGTAGGCCTCCCAGCCGACTCTGACCGGGGCGATGGTGTCACCGCCGACGGTGGTGTAGCTTGGCATCTCGAAGACCTGTTTGGAGACCTCGTCCAGGCCGGTGGACGCCGCCTCGTCATGGGTGTCGGCGCTGGCCAGTGCCGGCGAGGCGATAAGCCAGACCGAAGCGACGAGGAGGCCAAGGGCGATGGCGGCGCCAGGCTGGCGCCGGTCATGGAGAGCGGACGCATAAACTGTCATCATGAACCTTCCCTGGTGGTGGTCGGCGCGGACGATGCCGCGTACAGACACCAGTACAGCGTTCACCTGGCGCCTTCGCCATGCTGCCTTCGTCGTCCCGGCGCGAGGAGGACGAAACCGCCCGTGAGGAGAAACCGATGACCCAGCGACAGGGGACACGTGGCCCCGGGCTCGCCATGATGCTGTTGTTCTGGGTGCTGTTCATGGGGCTCGGTGGCTGGTGGGCAACGTCCTGGCTGGAGCAGCGCCTGAACCCCAATGCCAACCTGAATCAGGTGGCCGAGGGCGAGCCGTTGAGGCTCAAGCGCGGACCTGGCGGACACTTTGTCGCGCCCGGCAGCATCAATGGCACGCCGGTGACCTTCCTTGTCGACACCGGCGCTACCCGTGTCGCTCTGCCGGGAGATCTGGCGGCAAGACTGTCGTTGCCGGACCTTGGCAGCGCCTGGTTTCATACCGCCAATGGTCGGGCACAAGGCACCCTGACACGCCTCGACAGCGTTACCCTGGGCGGCCTGTCGGCGACTCGGGTCGATGGCTCCATCAGCCCGGGCATGGAAGGTGAGACGGCGCTGCTGGGCATGAGCTTTCTCGGACGCTTCGACATTGCCATCCGTGGCGATATCCTGGAATTGCAGGCGCGCGGCTCCTCGTCACCGAGAGCCGACGCCGCTCCACACAAGGAGATTCAACCATGACCGCGCTCTCTCGATTGCGGCTGAAGTGGCCCATCCTCCAGGCTCCCATGGCCGGCGCCCAGGACGAGACACTGGCGCTTGCGGTCACCGCAGCCGGAGGCCTGGGAGGCCTGCCTGCCGGCATGCTGGCCCTCGAGGCGCTGGATCAGGCCCTTGCAGCGGTAGAAGGACAAGGCCCGGTCAACGTCAACTTCTTCAGCCATGTGTCGCCCGAGCCTCAACCGAGTCGACTGGAGAAGTGGCGAGCGTTGCTGGCCCCTTACCATGAAGAGTTGGGAATCGCGCCGCCACCTCCAAGTGACACGCCTACCAGACGGCCGTTCGACAGCGATGCCTGTGCCATCGTCGAGCGCCACCGTCCCGCCGTGGTGAGCTTTCATTTCGGTCTACCTGAGGCACAACTGGTCGAGCGGGTGAAGGCCTGCGGTGCGCTGGTGCTGTCTACCGCCACCACGGTGGATGAGGCCCGGTGGCTGGAAGCCCATGGCGCCGACGTGGTGATCGCCCAGGGTCTTGAAGCAGGCGGTCACCGGGGACATTTCTTGAGTGACGACCTGAGTCTTCAGTTGCCGCTGGCGTCATTGCTGCCCCGGGTGGTCGAGGCTATCTCGTTGCCGGTGGTGGCGACCGGAGGGATCGGCGACCCCCAGGGGGTCCGGCAGGCACTGGATCTGGGCGCCCAGGCGGTCCAGATCGGTACCGCACTGCTGTGCTGCCCCGAGGCCTCGGTGAGGGCCGTCCACCGCAGGGCGCTGCTGGATGATGAAGCCTCCACCGACATCACCAATGTCTTCTCCGGTCGGCCCGCCCGCGGGATCGTCAATCGTGCCATGCGCGAGCTGGGTCCGCTGTCGGATGAGGTACCCGACTTTCCGCTGGCTGCCAGCGCCCTGTGCGAGCTGCGCGCGGCCCACGAGTCCCGTTGCAGCGGTGACTTTTCTCCGCTGTGGGCGGGCCAGAATCGGCGCCACTGTCGTGAGGTACCGGTGGCCGAGCAACTCCAGTGGCTGGCAGGAGAACTCGAGGAGCAATGAGGAGCACGTCTTCCTGTGCGCTCGCAACGCCAACCTGGCGACAAGCGTAGATTGCGGTTCCTGGGGGCAGGTCAGGGTCGCGAGGCAGCGCTAGCGCTTCGGAAATCACGCGGCGCTTTTGCATAACATGCGGCTTCGCTCTGGCACACAAGGCCGCGGCGCGTTTGCATAGCCTGCGGCTTCGCTCTGGCACGCAAGGCCTCGGCGCTCTGGCATAACATCCAGCTACGCTCTGGCATAACATCCAGCTTCGCTCTGGCATAAAAAAGCCGCGGCACTCGGCGATGAGTGGCCGCGGCTTCTGCTGATATCGGTTGATTATTGCTTTACCGATGTATTACCGCCTTGTGGCGGGGCGAACGACATCGCCGAGCATGCTTTCGGTCTGTCGATCAGCACTCGCCTTCGGCGCACTTCTCGGTCTCGGCCAGGTCCGCGGCGTAGATGATGACGTCACCGTCTGTCTCGTTCTTCCACCAGTGCCAGATCTCGTTGAACTCGGCGATGATCGACGGCGCCTTGTGAACGCGCGGCTGCTCATGCTTGGAGTTGTACTCGACGATCTCGCCCTGGAACACGAACAGGATAGCCGGGCGGTTCTCGTGGGAGTGGTAAGGCACGATGCCACCTGGTGCCACGTCGACGCGGCGGAAGCGCAGGTGACGTTGCTCCAGCGGTGCAGCGCCTGCCGGCAGCTTGACGTCCGCAAGGTCGATGTAGGCCAGTGTGGTATCGACCTCGTCAACGGGTTCCATCGGCGGATTTTTCTGATGTTCAAACATGGCGTAATTCCTTCTTGCGCAGCGTTGGGGTTGGTGGGGCGTGTATCACCGTGGTGATCTTCAGGTATCGGGGTAGATGTCTTTGACGGCCAGCACCGCATTGATGGTGACCGGGAAGCCGGCATAGGGCGCCAGCTGCATGAACAGTTCGACCAGCTCGTCACGGGTGAAGCCCAGTGAGCGTGCGATGCCGATATGGATGCGTAGCTGATTCTCGTGGCCTCCACAGGCCAGTGCCGAGAGCGTGGCGCTCTGGCGCAGCTTGGGGTCCAGGCCATCACGACCGTACATTTCGCCAAAGGGGAATTCGGCGACCAGGCGCATCAGGTCGGGGGCGAAGTCACCGAGCTTTTCCTCCAACGCTTGTGCGGCGGCGGGATTGTGCTTACGGAAGAAGGCGAGTCCCTTCTCCATGTTGGGTGAAACGGCGGTGGAACTCATTTTCCAGCATCCTCATGGCGACGGTAGTGGTCGGGGTAATCGCATTCCGTGTCGGCCTTTCCGTAATCGGCGGCAGCAGGAAGACAAGCCATTTTTTTGCCGCTACCAATCTCTATGTCGTTTGAAACATACGACTGTTTTATCTTGCTGAGTCATCACTTCTTGTCGGACTGATCCGTTTGCTCAGCTTGGTCGGTGCCGGGCCTGCAACCTTACCGGCACCGCTATGCCATAACGCCTATCGGGACCCGTTGCCGATCAGTGGGTGCCCTCGAACATGGCTCTCAGGTCGACGCTGTCTTGCTTGCCGATGTCGTCGTAGTGTTGCTCGATCCAGTCCTGGGCGCGTTTGCGGCCGAGATCTCGCAGATGGCACAGGAAGTCCCACTCGGCGTTGAGCTTCGATGAGGCCCCGAGGGGTTTCAGCAGGTCCTGGCTATCGATGATATGGACCAGCATGTCGCGATAGTTCTTGGGGTCGAGGTGGCCTTCGTGGATCAGTCGCTTGACGAAGGCGAGGGCCCTCAACTCCTTGAGCAGACTGGCATTGAAGGTGATCTCGTTGGTGCGATTGAGGATCTCCTGAGCGCTGGTCGGCGACCCCTCACGCTCCACCGGATTGACCTGGACGATCAGGATGTCCCGGGACTCGGTGGTGTGATAGAAGGGAAACAGCGGAGGATTGCCGGAATAGCCGCCGTCCCAGTAGGGCACCCCGTCGACTTCGACCGCTTCGAACAGGAAGGGCAGGCAGGCCGACGCCATCACCATGTCGGGGGTGAGTTCGGCGCGATCGAAGATCTTGACGCGCCCGGTCTCGGCGTTGGTCGCGGCCACGAAGACCTTCATCTGGTCGCAGCCACACACATTGTCGAAGTCGACCTGCTCGACGATGATGTCCCGCAGGGGGTTGTACTTCATGGGGTTGAACTGGCTCGGCGAGAAGAATCGCGTCATCAGGTCGAAGTAGACGTGGCCCGGCGAGTAGTCGAGGCTCCAGTTTCCGCTAAGACGATCCCAGGGGGTGCGCTGCAGAATGCTGAAGCGCGCCGACTGAGACACGGCACGCCAGAACGTTTCCAGTTTTTCGCGCCCAGCCTCTCGCCCGCCCTGGACCAGACCATCGGCCAGAACGACAGCGTTCATGGCGCCAGCGGAGGTGCCGGAAATGGCCTCGATCTCGATGCATGGGTCGTCGAGCAGGGCATCGAGGACCCCCCAGGTAAAGGCGCCGTGAGCGCCTCCACCCTGAAGTGCCAGACTTATTTTCTTGGGTGGCTTGGCCATCAAGCTCTCCTGTCATCTTGGTGCGGTCGTCCGTGAGGCCGTCTTCCCTTGCCGGGAAAAGTGCGGCAGCAGCGGCGTCGGCGGCAGGTTCGCCGCATGCTTCACCCTGTCGAACGGTGCTTCAGTGTGCTGTCCAGCCGCCATCGACCGGCAGGGCGATTCCCGTCATGGAGGCGGCGCCGTCCGAACACAGGAACAGCGCCGTGGCCGCCAGTTGTTCGGTGGTGACAAATTGGCGGGTCGGCTGGTTGGCGAGCAAGACGTCGCGAATGACCGAGTCCTCGGAGATACCGCGTGCCTTGGCGGTGTCGGGAATCTGCTTCTCGACCAGAGGCGTCAGCACGTATCCCGGGCAGATGGCATTGACGGTGATGCCGTGTTCGGCGACTTCCAGCGCCACGGTCTTGGTCAGTCCCAGAACGCCGTGCTTTGCGGCCACATAGGCCGACTTGAAAGGCGATGCCACCAGAGCATGGGCGGACGCGATGTTGATCACTCGCCCCCAGCCACGTGCCTTCATGCCAGGCAAGGCGGCCTTGGTCAGGTGAAAAGCGGAATTCATGTTGATGGCGATGATCGCGTTCCACTTGTCCTCGGGGAACTCGTCCACCGGTGCCACATGCTGAATACCGGCGTTGTTGACGATGATGTCCACGCTGCCGAATTCTGCCTCGGCCCGCTTGTGCATGGCGCTGATCTCGCCGGGGTCCATCATGTTGGCGTTGTCATAGACGACCTTGACGCCGTGCTTTTCGAGACTGGCGCGGGTGGCCTCCACGTCCGCGGCGGCCTCGATACCGTTGATGACCAGGTTGATGCCCGCCTTGGCGAAGCCTTCGGCGATACCGAGACCGATACCGCTGGTGGAGCCGGTGATGATGGCGGTCTTCTGCTGGGGCATGGATCACTTCCTCTAGAGACGAGATCGCCGGCGCTGGCCGGCAGGAACTTGCAGCGTGTTCATGGCTTGACCGATAGGTCGCTTCACTGGCCTCGCTTCGTCGACGAGCTTTTTCGATGGCTTCATCGTCGGGCTGTATCGACGAGCTTTGTCGATGCCGTCATCGACATCGACCAGCTCCACAGAGCTCGACGTGTTTCACCGAGTCCGATCAGGCGGCAGGCCGGCAGCAGGCTCGTTGGTCATGGCCTTGTTCGACAGTGTCACCAGCATAGACTGGCATGCAAGATTCGGCTTTTGCTGAAATGGCTTTATCCACATAATGCTCATCAATGCTTAGCAGCAAAGCCGTTTGCCGCCTGACGAATACCCGGGCGCGCGTCGGTAACTTCCTTGGGAGCGCAGCGAACCACTGGTAAAATGTCTGCATGAATCCCAAGTCGCCCACGCTACCTGCCGACCTGCGCGACGATCCTCTCTACTATCTGCGTCACTTTCAGTTTGTGCTCGACTGGGTGATGGCACGCCACGCCGACCTGCTGGCAGAGCCAGAACAGCGCTTTATCATGGCCTTCGGCGAGCTGCCGGAGGCAGCCCAGGCGTTGCTGGTCCGCATGGTCTCGCGCAAGGGCGAGCTGTTTCGCACAAGTCGCCTGGTCTACACCGAGGTCGATGATCTCGAGCAGGCGCTGAGTCGACTGGCGGCGGCGCAGCTGGTGGAGCTTGATCCCGTGCTGAGTCTCGATGACCTGCTTGCACAGTTGCGCCTGCCCGAGGCTCGACGGGTCTTCGCCGAAACTGTGTCCGCTTGCGGTCTGCCCACCTCGGTCTCCAAGTCGCGTCTGTGCGAGGCGCTGGACGGCCAGTTCACGCCGCGGCGCTGGAGCGCCTGGTGGCCTGAGTCCGACGAGACCCTGGTGCGGGTCTCGGTAATGTCGGTGTGTGATCGGCTGCGCCTGATGTTCTTCGGCAATCTGCGCCAGAGCTGGTCCGATTTCGTGATGGCCGAGCTTGGCCATATGCGCTACGAACGGGTGAGTTTCGATCCCGCGTCGCGGGGGTTTCAGCAGCGTCAGGAGGTGGATGCCTATCTCTGCCTGCATCGGCTGCGAGAGCGATTCGACGACGGCGAAGCCGTGGCTGATATCTGGTCGGCAGTACCAAGGCTGCCCGACGATAACCCCTGGCTCGCGGCGCGGCGGTCTCGCCTGCTGCTGCGTCTGGGCAAGCAGGCCCAGCGAGAGGGGCAGGCGGCGCTGGCGCTGGAGATCTTCTCCTTTGCTGGCCCGGGCGAAGCGCGGGTGCGTCGACTGCGCCTGCTGGAGCGAGAGGGCGAGCATCACCAGGCGTTGACGCTGGCGACCCAGGCGCTCGAGGCACCGCTGGACGACGCCGAGCGCCAGGCGCTTGCCCGGCTGGTGCCGCGATTGCAGCGCCGCCTGGGTCTGCCGGTGCTCAAGCCGGCAGCACAGGCGCCGCCGCAGAGCTGGAGCCTGAGCTTGCCGCCACAATCGCTGGCGGCCAGTGGCTCGGTGGAGTTGGCGCTGCGTGATCACCTGGCCCGGGATGAGGCCCCAGCCTTCTACGTCGAGAATCACCTCTTCGCCGGGCTCTTCGGGCTGCTCTGCTGGGACGTCATCTTCGCCCCCTTGCCGGGCGCCTTCTTTCATCCCTTTCATCGCGGGCCGGCGGATCTGTATCGGCCAGACTTCGTATCGCGGCGGCGTGATCGCTTCGATGCCTGCCTGGAGGCGCTGGCGAGCGGCGACTACCGCGAGCGTATCAGGGCCCGCTGGCGCGACAAGCAGGGGCTGGCCAACCCCTTCGTCTATTGGGAAATGCTCGACGAAGCCTTGCTGGAACTGGCGCTTCACTGTATTGCGCCTGAACACCTGGCGGTGCTGTTCGAGCGCCTTCTCGAGGATCTCAAGGCCAACCGATCGGGCTGGCCGGACCTGATCCAGTTCTTTCCCGATGCTGGGCAGGGCCAGCCCCGCTATCGTCTGATCGAGGTCAAGGCGCCAGGAGACCGGCTGCAGGACAACCAGCGACGTTGGCTTGAGCACTTCCAGTGCCACGGCATTCCGGTGTCGGTGTGCCACGTGAGGTGGTCCGATGGCTGAGGGATCTTCATCGTCTGACGATGCCGAGACAGCTACCTCGGACACGGCCGAGTCGGTCTCTCTCAGCGTCGGCGTGCGTGAACTGTGCGAGTTCACCGGTAGGCGCGGTGATCTGGATCACCGCTTCACCCCGGCCCCCAGCTCGCGGGAAGGGATAGAGGGCCATGCCCGCGTCGTGGCCCGACGTGGCGAAGGCTACCGCAGTGAGGTGATGGTGGTCGCCACCCTCGAGGGTCTCAAGGTCCAGGGGCGCATCGACGGTGTGGCCGAGAACGGTGGGCGACTCGAAGAGATCAAGACCCACCGGGGACGCCTGGAGCGCATGGCCGACAATCAGCGCGCGTTGCACTGGGCCCAGGTGCGGGCCTACGGCGCACTTTGGTGCCGCCAGCAGGGGCGCGAGCGGATTACCCTGGCGCTGGTCTATCTGGATCTGGTCAGCGGTCGCGAGACTTGCCTGAGCGTCGAGGCCGAGGCCGCCACGCTGTGGCAGGAGCTTGAGTCGGCCTGTCGCGCCTATCGAGCCTGGGCGCTGGCCGAAGCCTCACATCGCCGGCGGCGAGATGAAGCGCTGGACCGTCTAACGTTTCCCTACCCTGCGTTCAGGCCTGGGCAGCGCGAGATGGCCGAGACCACCTACAAGGCCGTCGCCACTGGCCGGGATCTGCTGATCGAGGCGCCTACAGGCATCGGCAAGACGCTGGGGAGTCTGTTCCCGCTGCTCAAGGCGATGCCTCGTCAGGCGCTGGACCGCGCCGCCTTTCTGACCATGAAGACCACCGGCCGACAGCTGGCGCTGGCGGCACTGGCGCAGCTCGACCCTGGCCCACAGCGCAAGCTGCGCACGCTGGAGCTGATCGCTCGGGACAAGGCCTGCGAGCATCCGCAACTGGCCTGCCACGGAGATAGCTGTCCTCTGGCTGAGGGCTTCTACGACCGACTGCCGGAGGCGAGGCAGGCGGCAGTGGAGCAGGGCTGGCTAGATCGTGACGGGCTCAGGCAGGTGGCGCTTGAGCATCGCGTCTGCCCCTACTACCTGGGCCAGGAGATGGCTCGCTGGTGCGATCTGGTGGTCGGCGACGTCAATCACTATTTCGACTCGAGCGCGCTGTTGCACGGCTTGGCCCAGGCGCGACAGTGGCGCCTGGGTGTGCTGGTGGACGAAGCCCACAACCTGATCGAGCGTGCCCGTGGCATGTACTCGGCGAGCCTCGACCAGCGCCGTCTTGCTCGTTTGCAAAAGGAGGCGCCGGGGGCGCTGCGCCAGCCTCTGGCCAGGGTGATCAAGCAGTGGCAGGCACTGGTGCGTCAGCACGGCGGAGAGGACCCGGGCAGTCGCGAAGCGCCACGCTGGTTTGCCCTCGACGCCTTGCCGGCGGAGTTGATCGGCTCCCTTCAGGGACTCTGTGGTGCCATCGGCGACCACCTGGGCGAGCATCCGGAGGACACCCAGCCGGCGCTGACCGACTGCCTGTTCGAGGCGTTGGCCTTCGTTCGGCTGGCGGAGCGTTTCGGTGATCATTCGCTGTGCGAGCTCACCCGTCACGGGCGCGGGCGGGCACGACTGGCCATCGTCAACCAGGTGCCCGCCGACTTCCTGCGGCCCCGTTTCGCCGCGGCTCACGCAAGCGTGCTGTTTTCCGCGACCCTGGCGCCACCACGCTATCAGATCGACCTGCTGGGGCTAGCCGAGGACACGGTATGGTCCGAGGTCGCGTCGCCTTTTGTCGCCGAGCAGCTCGAGGTGCGGGTGTGCGCGCAGCTGTCTACCCGCTACCGCGATCGGAAGCGATCCCTGCCGGGAATACTCGACGTCATGAGCGAGCAGTACCGTCGACGTCCCGGCCACTATCTGGCGTTCTTCTCGAGCTTCGCCTACCTGGAGCAGGTGCGAGAAGCCCTGGCCGAGGCCCATCCCGACATTCCTCAGCGCGCCCAGCGACGCGCCATGAGCGAGGCGGAGCGGGAGGCCTTTCTGGAGGATTTTGTGCCAGGGGGTGAGGGAATCGCCTTCGCGGTACTCGGAGGCGCCTTCGCCGAAGGCGTCGACCTGCCGGGCGAGCGTTTGATCGGCGCCTTTGTCGCCACCCTGGGGCTACCCCCCAGCGATGCCCGCCAGGAGGCGCTGAAGACACGCCTCGAGCAACGCTTCGGTCGCGGTGACGACTACGCCTATCGTATCCCCGGGCTGATCAAGGTGGTCCAGGCGGCCGGGCGGGTCATTCGCGGGCCCCAGGATACCGGCACCCTGGTATTGCTGGACGATCGCTTCGCCAGACCTGAGGTGCAGGCGAGGCTGCCCCGTTGGTGGGAAACGGCCCGGCGCTGACGTCGTCCCTGTGTCTGACCTGTCGCTGCCCTTGTCCGTTCTCTGCCCTTGCCTGGGCAGACTGGCCGTCGACGTGGCCGGTGAATGGCAGTGCAAGCGGCTTCTGGCACAAGGGCTGGAGGTTCTGGCACAAGGGCCGGAGGTCAGGACTCGTTGGCCGAGCGCTTGGTGTCGTCGCCATCCGAGGCTTGGCGCCGGGGGATTTCCTCGACCCGGGTCAGGATGTCCTCGTCGGCCTCGAACAGGGTCTCGAGCTCCTTGGCCGCCTGCCGCACGGTCTGCATCTGCTTCTTCTCGTTGCCGAAGACCTCGAGCTGACGCCGCAGGGTCTCCTCGTCGTGGGGGCGGAAGGTGTCGATGGTGTGCTGGGCCTGGTCGCGGGGCACACCGAGTCCGATCAGCACCTCACGGGTCATTTCCAGGCTCGCCGGCAGCAGCTCACGAAGGATAAAGCCGACCTTGGCACGCATCAGCAACTGGGCATGGTGACGATCTCGGGCACGTGCATAGATCTTGAGGTGGGGGAAGCGCTTGCTGGCGCGATGGATGATGCGCATCGAGATATCCGGATCGCCGACCGCGACCACCAGCACCTGGGCATGACGCGCGCCGGCGGCATCCAGCAGGTCCAGTCGGGTAGCGTCGCCGTAGTACACCTTGTTGCCGTAGCGACGCACGAAGTCGACGTGGTCGGCATTGATGTCGAGGACGGTGTAGGGGATCTCGAGCCCTTGAAGCGCACGCCCCATGATCTGACCGAAGCGACCGAAGCCGACCAGAATGATGCGTGGCGAATCATCGTCCATGGCATCGAAGTCACGCTTGGGCCGAGGCTTCTTGAACAATGGCCGCACCAGCCGTTCGTGGCCCAGAAACAGGATCGGGGTGGCGGCCATGGACAGCGACACTACCAGCACCAGAACGTGCACGAGGTCCTGCGCCAGCAAGGCGGCTGAACCCGCGGCGGTCAACAGCACGAAGGCGAATTCTCCGCCCTGTGACAACAGCACGCCGAGGGTGGTGGTCTCGCGCCAGCCGCAGCGGTAGACCCGAGCGGCGATCATCAGGCTGGCGCCCTTGGCCAGCAGCAGCAGTGCGGTCAGCCCCAGCACCAGCCCAGGGGACTGTGCCAGCAGGCCGACCTTGGCGGTCATGCCCACCGCCATGAAGAATAGCCCCAGCAGCAGACCGCGAAACGGTTCGATGTCGGCCTCGATGCTGTGGCGATACTCGGAATCGGCCAGCAGGATACCGGCGATAAAGGCGCCAAGTGCCATGGACAGTCCGGCAAGCTCCATCAGCAGGGCGGCACCGATCAGTACCAGCAACGACATGCCGGCGAACACTTCGCGGCTGTCGGTGGCTGCGGCCAGGCGGAACAGCGGCGGCAGCAGCTTGCGCCCGCCAAAGATCAGACCGGTGAAGGCGGCGACGGCGATGGCGACTTCTTTGAGCACCGCAGTCATGCCGCCGCTGACCAGCGAGTCGGCGGCCAGGATCGGAATCACCGCCAGTACCGGAATGGCCGCCATGTCCTGGAACAGCAGCAGCGCAAAGGCATGGCGTCCGTGGCGGCTGTTGAGTTCCTGGCGCTCGCCCAGCAGGTGCAGTACCAGTGGCGTAGAGCACAGCCCCAGACTGAAGCCCACCACCGCCGCCGCCACCGGCGGAAGGCCCAGTGCCAGGGCGGTCAGGCCCAGCACCAGGGTAGTGATGGCCACCTGCAGGCTGCCAAAGCCGAACACCGCCTTGCGCATCAGCTTGAGCCGCGCCGGTTTCAGCTCCAGGCCGATGACGAACAGCAGAAAGACGATACCGACCTGCGAAAACTGCAGTACCCCTTCGGCGTCCGGTACCAGGCCGAGGGCCGAGGGACCGATCAGCACGCCGGCGATCAGGTAGCCGAGCACTTCCCCCAGGCCAAGGCGTTTGATGATCGGGACCACCAGCACCGCCGCAGTGAGAAAGATCAAGACGTTGAGAAGCAGCGCGGTGGCCAAGGTCGGGTCTCCAGGGCGGCTCGTGGGTGGGCCCCATAGCATACCTGATGTCACCGGCATGCATGTTATGCCGATAGCAGCGTGGGCGCTGGGGCGGGGCTCTGTTGCAGGAGGGCTCTGTTACAGGGCGTTGATGCAGGGTTCTGGTGCAGGGCTCTGATGCAGGGCTCTGAGGCGGAGCTTTGCTGCGGTGTGCTGGTGCCGCGGCTGGTTCGCGGTGCTGGACAGCCCCCGGCGTCACGGCACCTTTAGCGCCGTGGGCCGCAGCGGGGGCTTCTGCTCATTCGGACGAGAGGCTGTCCTCACCGAGGGCGACATAGCCTGGCAGTGCCTGGATACGTTGGATCCAGGCACGAATGCCGGGAAAGGCGCCGAGATCGAAGCCGCCTTCGTGGGCCACATGGGTGTAGGCGTAGAGCGAGATGTCGGCGATGGTGGGGTGCTCGCCCACCAGAAAGGGCGTAGCCTCCAGCTGACGCTCCATGACGCCGAGCGCCTTGTAGCCGCCTTGCTGCTTGGCGTCGAATTCGGCCCGCCGGTCCTCCGGCATTCCCAGGTAGAGCGAGATGAAGCGCGCCACGGCGATGTAGGGCTCATGACTGTACTGTTCGAAGTATTGCCACTGCAGCACCTTGGCATGGCGGTAACGATCCTCGGGCAGCCACTCACTGCCGCTGGCCAGGTAGTGGAGGATAGCGTTGGATTCCGCCAGAAAGCGTCCATCATCCAGCTCGAGCAGGGGGATCTTGCCGTTGGGGTTGCGGCCCAGGAAGTCTTCTTCGCGGGTGTCCCCGGCCAGGATGTCGATGCCTATCCACACCATGCGAATGTCCAGCAGCGATGCCAGCAGCTTGATCTTGTAGCAGTTTCCCGAGCGTGTATCGCCGTAGAGATTCATGGAGGTGTCCCCTGGTGCATGGATGATGAGTCTATGGTGTCACTATTGCGGGAGGCGGGAAGGTCGACAGCGCGATTCGGCACTGAGCGACGCTGCGGGAGTCGCAGTGGCATCTGGCAGCTTCTATCCTGTTCCAGGCGGTCAGGGCCGCCCCGTACCGAAGGGTAGTCTACCCCTTGTAGCATGGAGCTGCGCCCCAGTAGCAAGAGCGGCGAGAGTGGCAAGCGCGGCAGGATGGGCAAGAGCGTCGAGCTGGCCCGACTCGAAGTCAAGGATGCCGGAGGTAAGGCGATGGATGACAGGCGTGCCGCAAGGTGGCCAGCACGACTGCTTGGCCTGTTGGTGCTGGCGATAGCGTTGGTTGCACTGGCCGCCGGGGGCTACCTGCTGGCGCTGGGGGGCTCGGCGTACTACGTGCTGGCGGCGGGGGGGCTGGCGCTGACCGGATGCGGCCTGATGGCACGATGGCGCCTCGCCCCGGGGCTTTACGCTTTACTGCTTGGAGCAACCCTTGGCTGGGCACTGTGGGAAGTGGGGCTGGACGCCTGGCGCCTGCTGCCGCGTCTGGGCCTGCCGGCATTGCTGGGGCTGGTGCTGCTGTTGCCCTGGTTCTCCCGCGGTGCCTACGCCTGCTGCAGGCAGGCGCTGGGATTGATGACGCTCTCTTGCTTGTCCTTGCTGCTGTTGCTGGCCTTTCTCCCTGCTGTCGAACCGTCCTTGTCTTCGCGTCCTGAGAGTCATGGCTCCTCGGTGCCCAAGGCCCCGGCAAACCCCCAGGGTGAGTCCGCCACTGGCCTTGATGCGCTATGGCGTCTCGAGCTGGAGCAGGAGAGGGCGGAGGCAGAGACAGAGAACCACTTGGCCACCGCCTTCCCTCTGGTCATCATCGACGACCGACTGATTGTCTGTACCTCGAGCGGCATCGAAGCTCGCATGGTCGCTACCGGCGAGCGTCTTTGGTCACACCCGAACAGCGACGGAAAGGGCAACGAGGACAATATCGAGCCGCTGGGGCCCTGTCGCACGCTTGCCTATCACGATGCCGCTGAGCGAACGCAGGATATGGTCGAGGGCGTCTTTGTGCCGACCCCCGGGGAGGGCGAGCCGGATCCGCTGGAAATGTCGACGACCCATGAAGGTGCCGGGGAAGAGGGGGTCGCGGAAAGCGATCTGGTCTGTCCGCAGCGGCTGTTCGTTGTCACCCGAGATCGGCGCTTGCTGGCGCTGGATGCCGACACCGGCAGACACTGCGAGAGTTTCGGCACCGACGGCCAGGTCGACCTGGCCGAAGTGGCTGACGTGGCCGAAGTGGCCGAAGTGGCTGACATGAGTGCCGACACATCCGCCGAGATGCTGAAGGGAGCCGCCGGCATCCAGGTCACCTCGCGACTGGTACTGCTTACGGGGTTCAGCCACGAGGTGGTGGCGCTGGACATCGCCACCGGCGATCGCATCTGGCGCTGGCGGCCCGAGACGCCAGGCGCCGACAACCTTCGCATCGTCGCCGTCGATGAGACCCAGGGCTTGCTGATGGTGGCTGACCCTGCTGCCTCTGGGGCCGAGCGCCGCGACAACACCCGAGATGAGAGTGAGCAGGGCCCGGGAGGCCGGGTGACGGCGCTGGAAGTGACCACCGGCGAACCGCTATGGACGCGAGCGCTGGATCTTGCCCCCATGCCTGGCGAAGGGGCGATGCCTGTCGATGCGGCGATCACGGCGTCGACGGCAGCAAAGGACGTTGTCATGGTCAGCCTGGACGATCGACCCCAGGCCGCGGTGGTGGCGACGAGCGAGGGCCGACTGTTGATGCTGGACATGCCAAGCGGGGAGACCCTGGCGTCGCTCGACCTGAGGCCACCACCGCCGCTGTCGGCTGAGACCTGGCGAACCCCGCCCTCTGACCCGAAGGCACTGCGCGAACGTGACATGTGGGGACTTTCGCCGGTGGATCAACTGCTTTGCCGTATTCGCCTGCGGGCCAGGGACAGCGCTGGGCCAGTCACCTTGCCGGCGTCGCTGGAGCGGCTGATCAGACCGACGGTACCCTTGGCGTCGCGCCGTATGGCGCTGAGGCTCGGCCCGGATGGGCAAGCGCTCTACGCCAGCGTCGGCTCCCGTGGTGCCGACCCTCGTCATCCCTGGCTATCCTGTCGTACGCCTCCCTGGGGGGAGCTGGTCAAGGTCGAGCTGTCCGCGCTTTACGCTCTGCGCGGCAGTGATGGTAGTGATGATAGTGATGGTAGCGATAGCTCGGCGATCGTCTGGCGTCGCACCGTCGGTGACCTCGACGTCGAACTGCCTCAGGAGTTGCGCTTGCCGTTCGAGCTTTCGCTGCCTGTCGGAACGGCGAATCTGTCGGCACCGATGATGCTCTCGGGTAGTTCCGGCGATGCAGCGGTGGTCGTCGCGGACCAGACAAGGTCAGTCGCGCTCTACGCCTTCGCTCTGGATGATGGTCGGGCATTGTGGCACCAGCGAATGGTCGAGGGGGCGCGGGGTGCAAGCCAACTCACTCACCAGGGCAGGAGCGAGGCGAACGTGGTGGCGCTTGTCCTGCCGCAAGGTGCAGCGTCTCCAGACCATGCCGCCGAACTGGTGGTGTACGCAGCGCCCGAGGCTTTGCCCCAAGGGGGTGGCGCGAAGTGAGCGAGTGCGGGCGTCGGTCCCGCGGCGCCCGACCATGGCTATGCTGAAAAACAACATTGCAGGTTACGCAGGGGGCACCCATGAGAACCATGTTGATTGTCGTCGTCGGGGTGGTCGTGGTCCTGGTGTTGCTGTGGCGCTGTCCCAAGCCGCGACAGCACACCGCCATGTGGATATTCAGCCTCGCCTGGCTGGCGATATGCGCCTGGAACCTGAGCGTCGGGCTGTCGCACGGCTACGCCCTGGGCGAAGAGTTGCTGGTCCATGCGCTGCTTTACGGGGTACCCGTGGGGCTTGGCTGGTGGCGGGTGTGCAGGGAGCCGTCCTCGATCTGACTAGTGCAACAGAGGCTGGCGCTCTGTTCAGTCGCCGGGCGCCTTTTGTTTATAGTGGCCGGGGATCTTGACGCGCTCGCCATTGGGCAGCGTCTTTACGTGGGTGGGAACGTAGACTCGCTTGATGACACTCTTGGATGTCGCCATGACGGACCTCCTGCATGTTCCATGGAGAGGACCTCCGATAGTCCTCATCACTACCAGAGCCTGATGAGGTTGTAAATGAGAGCATATATCTTTTGTCATCAAATCACATTTGACCTGCATCAAGGGAAGCGACCATTGCCTGCGCAGCGAGTGCGGGGCTAGACCGATGAGCACCCACGCCCCCCTGATCGAACATCGACACTATCCAGACCGAGTGTTGAGTGACCGCCACGACTTTCAGCAGCTGTTGCTGGGCCGCGGCGGCATGGTGGAACTGGACGTTGGCGGACGTGGTCTGCGCGTAGGGCCGGGCGTACTGGCCCCGGTCCCCAGCGGCGAGACCCACCACTATCTCGCGCCGGGGGCCAACGACATTCTGGTGCTCGACCTGCCGGTGGCCTGGTGCCAGGCCCTGGGGGTGGAGGGGATCTTCGAAAACGAGCGAGCGAGGGGCTATCGCGCGCCGGCGAGCCTGGTCGAGGCGGCGCCC
>NZ_JAMXRY010000065.1:0-27935 GCF_024124525.1 Halomonas sp. OfavH-34-E
GCCGCCGATGGCAGCGGCTGGGCCGAGGCCGCCCGG
Source organism: Halomonas sp. OfavH-34-E (assembly GCF_024124525.1). Taxonomy (NCBI): domain Bacteria; kingdom Pseudomonadati; phylum Pseudomonadota; class Gammaproteobacteria; order Oceanospirillales; family Halomonadaceae; genus Halomonas; species Halomonas sp. OfavH-34-E. The sequence continues at coordinate 37 of NZ_JAMXRY010000065.1, forward strand.
GGACGCCTGGTGCATCGGGTGGCGTGCCGGGACGACCGCGTCGTCGACTACCACATCATCACCCCGACCGACGCCATGCTCGACGGTGCTGTCGGCCCCGATGGCGAGCGGCAACGGGGTTTTCTTTCCCGATTGCTGGAATCCGCCCACGGCCAGGGCGAGTGCCATGGCTACAGTCATGGCCTCAGTGATGGCGACAACCAGGCCCGGCAGCGGGTGGCGATGGCGCTGAGCTGTGCCGATCCCTGTCTGCCGGTGGTGTGGCAGGAGTCGAGTGAAGCGCTGTACCAGGCGCCTTCGCAGGCGCCATGCCGGAAGGCAGGGCCGCCAGGGGGGAGGTCATCATGCACGAATTGAGCCTGTGTCAGAGCATCGTCGAACTGATCGAGGAGCAGGCCAGCGTCCAGGCGTTCGAGAAGGTGACCCGGGTGTGTCTCGAGATCGGGGCCTTGTCCTGCGTCGAGCCCGAGGCCCTGGCGTTCGGTTTCGATCTGTCCACCCGTGGCTCCGTCGCCGAAGGGGCGACGCTGGATATCGTCAACATACCGGCCACGGCCTGGTGTTTCGGTTGCAATCGCACGGTGGATATTGCCCAGCGTGGCGACGATTGCCCCCTGTGTTCCAGCGCCCGTCTGCACGTGACCGGCGGAGAGGAACTTCGCGTCAAGGAACTGGAGGTTGTCTGATGTGTACCGTCTGCGGATGCGCCGAAAGCGGTGACCAGAGTCACGCCCATCATCACGAGCACGAGCATGCTCATTCCCACAAGCACGCTCACTCCCATTCCCACCCCCATGCTCACCCCCACACTCACTCCCATGCTCACCCTCATTCCCACGAGCACGAGCACGCCCACGCCCATTCTCATGATCATGTGCACGCCCATGTTCATTCCCATGGCCACGGCGACCACACCGGCGCTGCCGAGCCGGATGCCTCGCCGCATCTGGACTGTGGCGCAGGGCCTGCCGGGGTCGAGGTGGCGGGGATGTCGCAACGCCGTCTGGTGGAGATCGAGACCAACATCCTGGCCCGTAACGACGCCATCGCCGAGGGCAATCGGCGGCGCCTCGAGGCCGACGGCGTGCTGGCGCTGAATCTGGTGTCGAGCCCGGGTTCCGGCAAGACCACGCTGCTTGTGGACACCATCCGTCGGCTCGGTGCCGAGGGGGTGGCGGTGATCGAGGGCGACCAGCAGACCGCCAATGACGCCCGGCGCATTCGCGAGACCGGGGTGCCGGCGCTGCAGGTCAATACCGGCAAGGGCTGCCATCTCGACGCCTCCATGGTCGAACGGGCGCTGCCCCAGGTAAGCCCGCCCGGGCTTGGCCTGTTGTTTATCGAGAATGTGGGCAACCTGGTGTGTCCGGCGGGCTTCGATCTGGGCGAGGACGCCAAGGTGGTGATCCTGTCGGTGACCGAAGGCGAGGACAAGCCGCTCAAGTACCCGCACATGTTCGCCGCCGCCTCGCTGATGCTGCTGAGCAAGGTCGATCTGGCGCCCCATGTCGACTTCGACATGGACGCCTGCGAAGCCTACGCCCGTCGGATCAATCCCGAACTGGAGATCCTGCGGCTGTCGGCCACCAGCGGTGAGGGCATGGACGCCTGGCTCGACTGGATCGACGCACGCCGTGAGGCGCTCAGGCAGCGCGCCTTGAGCCGGGCGCGCCAGCACCTTGCCATGCTCGAGCAGCGCTAGGGGTCGCCATGTCCACCTTGGTCGAGGGTCCGCTGTTCGATGGACGGGGTGTTGCCGCCGAGTCGCTGCCCAGTGTGCTGATGGTCGGTGCCGCCAGCGAGCGAATCGGCTCGCTTGAGGACGTCACGCAAGGGCGCCTGGAGTGCCTGAGGGCGACGCACTGGGAAGAGGCTCGGGCGCTGCTGGTGTCCGAGTGGGTCGGGCTGGTGATTGTCGAGCTTGCACATGAGGGCGACGCCGCCAGGGGTGCGGGACTGTCCCCTGACGGTGGCTGGGCCAGGGAACTGGCCCATCGCTGGCCCGAGGTGCAGTGTCTGGTGATCGCCGATCATGGGCCCACCTCGGTCGGTGACTGGCCCGAGGCGTTTCACCTGCTTTGTCGCCGCAGTCCGGTCGAGGTGGTGGCGCGAACCATCGACGTCGCCCTGCGTCAGTATCAGCTCGAGCGGGAGTGTCGGCGGCTGCGCGCGGAGCGTGCCCTGTACCAGCCGACCGTTCAGGCGCGGCTGGCGGCCCACCGCCGGCGGATGCGCGAGGCGGGGGGCTTCGAGACGATCATCCGGGCGCCGGGGTCGCCGCTGGAGCCGCTGTGCGACATGGCGGCGCGCATCGCCGGCTTCGACGTGCCGGTCCTGGTGACAGGAGAAAGCGGCACCGGCAAGGAGTTGATGGCCCGGGCGATCCACGCCAGCAGCCTGCGCTCGGAGATGCCTTTCTACGCCCTGGACTGCGGCGCGGTGACCGATGAACTGCTGGAGAGCGAGCTGTTCGGCCACTGCAAGGGGGCCTTCACCGGGGCGAGTTCAAGCCGCGTCGGACTGCTGGAGCGGGCCCACGAGGGCACCCTGCTGCTGGACGAGATCGGTGATACCTCCAGCGCCTTTCAGCTGCGCCTGTTGCGTTTTCTGCAGGAGGGGGAAGTGCGCCCGGTGGGTTCCAACGAGGTGCGCCAGCTGGACGTCCGGGTCATTGCCGCGACCAACCGGGATCTGATGGCCGAGGTGGCGGCAGGGCGCTTCCGGGAGGACCTCTACCATCGCCTGACGGTGGCCCCGGTTCAGTTGCCACCGCTGCGCGAGCGCGCCTGTGATATCGCGGCTCTGGCCGAGGTGCTGCTGGCGCGGATCGCTTCCCGCCACGGGATCAGGGTCGGCGGCTTCACCGATGCGGCGATGGCGTGTCTGTGCGCCTACGCCTGGCCCGGCAATGTTCGCGAGCTGGAAAACCAGATCACCCGCATGGTGATGCTGGCGACCGGCGAGAAGCTTGGCGTCGAACTGCTGGCGCCGCACCTGCGAACCGATGAATGGCGTCAGGCGCCAGTCGAGCGGCGCCAGGACCTGCCTGAGCCGCCGAAAGCGAATACGACGGCCGATCCGGTCGAGGACGACGAGGACGCCGGCACCCTGCGCGAGCGGGTCGAGCGCCTGGAGGCGAGCTGCCTGGCCCGGGCGCTCGAGCGTCATGGCGGCAACAAGTCGCGTACCGCCAGTGAACTGGGGCTATCGCGCATCGGCCTGAGGGCCAAGCTGCAACGCTACGGGATCGGCGAGGCGGCCGGAGACCCCGAATAGGCCGAGATTCGAATCGGCCCTGAGCAGACCACCATCAGCGTGTCAGCACGGCATCAGCAGATGCGCGGTAGCTGCTCTCCCACCAGCATGTCGACGATGCGCTGGCCGCCAAAGCCGGTGCGCAGCGTCACCCGTCCCGGCTTGCCGACCAGTGCCTGACCGATGATCGCGGCTTCCTTTCCCAGCGGATGCCCGCGCAGGGCGACCAGGGCCGCCTCGGCCTGAGCCGCGGGCACCACCGCTACCAGCTTGCCTTCGTTGGCCAGGTACAGTGGATCCAGGCCCAGAATCTCGCACATCCCCCGGACCTCCTTGCGCAGCGGCAGGGCCAGGTCGTCGAGTTCGATGGCAAGCCTGGAGGCATCGGCCATCTCGTTGAGCACCGTGGCGACGCCGCCCCGGGTGGCGTCACGCAGGCAGCGGGTCTCGGGGGCGGCGGCCAGCAGTGCCTCGATCAGGCCATTGAGGGAGGCGCAGTCGCTCTCCAGGTCGGTGTCCAGCGACAGGTCGCCACGGGCCGCCAGGATGGCGGCACCGTGATCGCCGAGCCAGCCGTTGACGATGATCACGTCGTCGGCCTGAATGCGCTCGATACCGAGCTTACGCTCGACGGGAATGACGCCGATGCCGGTGGTGGTGATGAAGACGCCGTCGCAGGCCCCGCGCTCGACCACCTTGGTGTCACCTGTGACGATCTCGACGCCGGCCTCGCGGGCCGCAGTAGCCATGGAGCGGGCGATGCGCCTCAGGTCATCGATCGGCAGGCCTTCTTCCAGGATCACCGCGCAGGACAGGTAGCGGGGATGGGCGCCCCCCACGGCCAGGTCGTTGACGGTGCCGCACACCGCCAGCTTGCCGATGTCGCCACCGGGAAAGAACAGCGGGTCGACCACGAAGCCGTCGGTGGTCATGGCCAGTCGGTCGCCCAGGCATGCCAGCTCGGCCAGCTCCAGCCGCGCCTGGTCCTCGAGCACCTCGGGAAGCGCGGTGAATTCCCTGACGAAGACGTCATCGATCAGGTCCTTCATGGCCTTGCCGCCGCCTCCGTGGGCCTGGGTCACCGCGCGGGCGGCAAGGGTGGGAAGCTGTCGTCGTGTCGTATCGCTCATGATTCGGCCTGGCTTGTGCTGTGGTTCGGGCTATCGACGTTGCCACCGCCGTATTGATAGTAGGCGGCGCAGGCGCCTTCGCTGGAGACCATCAGCGCGCCCCGGGGTTGATCCGGTGTGCAACGCTTGCCGAACAGCTCGCACTGCCAGGGCTTGAGGTTGCCGGTGAGCACGTCACCACAGCGGCAGTTGTCCGGGTCGGCCACCTGCTGGTTGGGCACGGCGAACTTGCGTTCGGCATCGAAGGCGCCATAGGCGTCCTTGATCTGGACACCTGACTCGGCGATCGATCCAAGCCCGCGCCACTCGCAGCTCTCGCGGGGCTCGTAGACCCGATGGAAGGCCTCCAGCGCGGTGAGATTGCCGTCGCTGGTCACCAGACGCTGGTACTGGTTCTCGACCTCGGCGCGGCCATCGTGGAGCTGGCGAACGACCATCAGCAGCGACTGCAGGATATCCAGGGGCTCGAAGCCAGAGACCACCACCGGGCAGCCGTAACGCTCGGCGATGAAGCGGTAGGGGTCGGTGCCGATGATCATCGACACGTGTCCCGGCCCGAGGAAGCCATCCAGGCGATGGTCAGGATTGTCGAGGATCGCCTGTAACGTCGGGATGATGGTGATGTGGTTGCAGAACACCGAGAAGTTGCCGACCCCTTCGCGCTCGGCCTGGGCGATGGTCAGGGCGGTGGAGGGAATGGTGGTCTCGAAGCCCAGGCCAAAGAACACCACTTCCCGATCCGGATGCTTGCGCGCCAGTGCCAGGGCGTCGGTGGGGGAGTAGACGATGCGCACATCGGCGCCGTCGGCCTTGGCCTGCATCAGGCTCTTGCGTGAGCCGGGAACCCGGATGGCGTCGCCGAAGGTGGCGAGGATCACCTCGGGACGCTCGGCGATGGCGACGCAGTCATCGACGCGCCCCATCGGCAGCACGCACACCGGGCAGCCGGGGCCGTGAATCAGCTCCAGTTCCGGCGGCAGCATGGCCTCCAGCCCATAGTGGAAGATCGCGTGGGTATGGCCACCACAGACCTCCATGATGCGCACCGGGCCGCCGCGCTGCTCGGCCAGGCGGGCGACCAGGGTGGTGATGTGTTCGAGGATCTGCCGGGCGCGGGCGTGATCGCGGAATTCGTCGATGAATTTCATGAAGAGACCTCCTGGTCGCCGGTCAAGGTCAGGGCGTCGAACTCGTGGGTATCGCCCAGTTCGTCCAGCAGTTCGAGGGTGCGCGCCGCAGCCTCGGCGTCGATACGGTTCAGGGCGAAGCCCACATGGACCAGTACCCAGTCGCCCACGCAGCGTTCGGGCGGGTGGTCGTCATCGACGATGCAGGCGATATTGATCTGGCGTCGGACCCCGCTCACGTCCACCGTGGCGAGCTGCGCGTCGGCGTCATCGAGGGAAATGATCTGTCCTGGAATTCCCAGACACATGGGCGGTCTCCTGTGCGTTATTGGATGCCGTGGTGGCGGTAGTGACAGTGGCAATGGAGGGAACGGTTGTTGTTGTCGAGATCGTCGAGATTGCTGAGGTCGGACTATCCGACGCCTGGTCGGAGGCCAGCGGATGCCGCCGCGCCGCCGCGATCAGCGCCTGGCCCAGGGCGATGCCGCCGTCGTTGGCCGGCACCTGGCGGTGGGTCAGCACCCGAACAGGCAGGGGGGCGAGGCACTTAAGCGTCAGTTCCAGCAGGGTGCGGTTGTGAAAGCAGCCACCGCTCAGCGCGACGGCCTCGACGTTGCGCGTGCTGGAGAGGCGCCGGGCATGGTCGTTAGAGACTTCGTCGAGTGCGTCGTCCTGCATGTCGCCTACGACGTCGTCCAGCATCTCGCCAACGACCTCGCCAACGACCTCGCCAAGCCCCTTGGCCAGTCCCAGGTGAAAGCGCGCCGCGATCAGCGAGGCGTCCTTGCCGGCGGCCAGGTCGTCAAACAGCGCCGTCCACATCGGTGCCGGATCGAGAATCCGGTGACCGCCTTGCTCCCTGTGAAGGGCGAAGGGATAGGCCGCAAGGGCGCCAGGCGTGCGTGACGTAGGCGACGGGGTTGGTGTCAGCGCGCGGGCGGCCAGGGCTTCCAGTGCCATGGCCGCTTCGCCTTCGTGGTGCTGGCGATCGAAGCACAGCTCCAGGGCGGCGGCGACGGCGTCGAACAGGCGCCCGCAGGAGGAGGCGAGGGGGCTGTTGATCCCGGCCTCGATCATCCCGCTGAGGGTGTCGATCGGCTTCTGCTGCAGTCGCTTTAGTACGCCAAGGTTTGGGTGGCGGCGTTTGAGGGCGGCAAGGCCGGGACCGGCGATGAGCTGCGCCAAGAGGTTGCGCCAGGGCTCGCGGGAGGCGGTGCCGGCTCCCGGCATGGCCACGGACTTGAGCGAACCTAGTCGCTGGCAATGGCGATAATCCGCAATCAGGAACTCACCGCCCCACAGGCCGCCATCCTCGCCAAGGCCCAGGCCGTCCAGGGCGATCCCCAGTACCGGAGCGGCGTCGCGAGGATAGCCGTTGTCGGCCAGACAGGCGGCGATATGGGCGTGGTGATGGCCAATGGCATCGAGTGGCAGGCCGGCGTCGTCGGCCATTCGCCGAGCCATGTGACGAGCCATGTGACGAGCCATGTCGCTGGTACGGTAGTCCGGGTGAGAGTCGCAGGCCAGCCAGGCGGGACGGTGGTCGTAAAGCGTCAGGAAGTCGTCAAGATTGCGTTCGTAGTCGTCGAGGGTGGCGGCGTCGTCCAGGTCACCCTGATGCGGGGACAGGATCGCGCGCTGGCCATCCACCAGGCAGAAGGTGGCCTTCTGTTGCGGACCCAGGGCAAGCCCCGGCGAGATGTCCTCGAAGCCAGGCGGCAGCGGCAGTGATGCCGGGGCGTAGCCCCTGGCACGACGCAGCATGCGCACCTTGCCGGCGGCCAGCTGTACCAGGCTATCGTCGATACGCCGGGCGATGGCGCGGTCGTGGGTGAGGGCGTGGCTGGCGATCGTCGACAGGCGGTCAGCCAGTTGGCCATCGTCGATCAGCTGGGGCTCCCCGGAGACGTTGCCGCTGGTCATCACAATGGGAAAGGGCAGCCGATGGCACAGCAGCACGTGCAAGGGGGTCGATGGCAGCATCACGCCGAGCCCGTCGAGTCCCGGGGCCAGGGCCTCGGCGAGTGGCCGGCCTGGGGCCTCGTCACGGCGCCGCTCGAGCAGCACGATGGGCGCGGCGGCTGAGCAGAGTGCCCGTTGTTCGAGCTCATCGAGCCGGCAGTAGCGCCTGACCATCTCCAGGTCTTTGGCCATCAACGCCAGCGGTCGTGTGGGGCGATGCTTGAGCCGTCGCAGGCGCTCGAGGGCCTCGGTGCTGGTGGCGTCGCAGGCAAGCTGGTAGCCACCGAGTCCCTTGATGGCGAGGATCTGGCCCTGGCGGATCAGCGCGGCGGCCTGGTCGATGGGAGCCTCGAGCGAAGATTCAGTGCGAGTCTCGAGGGCATCTTCGCCCGCCAGCCAGGGCCCGTCGTCCAGCGCCACCAGACGCACCTGTGGCCCGCAGGCCGGACAGGCGATGGGTTCGGCATGAAAGCGACGGTCGCCGGGATCCAGATATTCGGCGCGACAGCACTCGCATAGCGCAAAGTCAGCCATGGTGGTGGCCGCCCGGTCGTAGGGCATGTCACGAATGATCGACAGGCGTGGGCCACAGTGGGTGCAGTTGGTCAGGGCGTAGCCGGAGCGTCGCTGGTGCTGGCTCAGTATTTCTTCTGTGCAGGCTGCGCAGATGGCGGCGTCCACGGCGATATCGGTGCGCGTTGCGCCCTCGAGACTATCGACGATGGTGAAGCCGACTCGGTGCAGCGGTGCCAGGCCCGAGCGAACCTCGATGTCGGTGATCTGTGCCAGTGGGGGCGGGTCGCGCTTGAGTCGTTCGATCAGGCTCTCGAGGCGTTCACGGGGGCCGGCTGCCCGGATCAGCACGCCTTCTCCGTCGTTGAGCACCTCACCGACCAGCGCTAGCCGGTTGGCCAGTTGCCATACCGTCGGACGAAACCCCACACCCTGCACGCAGCCGCGGACCCGGATTTCTACCGTGGTCTCTGGTGTGCATGGCGGTGTCGTGGGGGTGTGAATGGTCATGACGTCCAGCGGTGAAGAAAAGACCTGCCTGACTATTTCACAGCTAACGCAGGCCAAACTTGAGCTGTGACAACCTTCTACGACCACCATACCCCTCCCCTGAGGTGCCCCCGTGGCGCTTCTGTGCTGGTGTGAGCGGATGTGCCGCTTTCCTGACCCATCGTCAGATTGCCCTGGCGCAGCATTGCCGACTTGGCATTGGACAAGTACTGTATAAAATAACAGTATTCGGTATATTGGCGTCCGCCCGCTAAGGCCAGGGCGTGGACCTGAAACCTGGACCTGAAACCCGGACCAGAAATCTGGGTTAGAAATCTGAGCCGGGCTGGAGTATCTAGCGAGCCAGGGGCGCAGCTCAGCAGAGAACGCCAGCAGAGAACGGCAGCAGCGAACGCCATCAGAGCAGGCCAGTTGAGCAGACCAAGAGCGGAGCGGGAGAGGAGCGGGAGAGAAGCGATGAAGGCAGCAGACAACCAGGCCCGTGACAACGCAAGTGATGACCTCTCGCGCTTGATGCAGCGAGGCAGCGTCTGGCGGGCGCGGCGACAGTGGCACCGTGATCAGCCGGAGGGCGACACGAGGCGCGGGATATCCACCGGGGTCGAGGCCCTGGACGAGGTGCTCGGCGGTGGCTGGCCCCGGGGAGAGCTGCTGGAACTGCTGCTGGATCGAGCGGGTTGCGGTGAGGTTCGTCTGTTGCTTCCGCTGATGCGCAACTGCGAGCGGGTGGTGTGGTTCGACCCACCCTGGCAGCCTCATGCGGCGGCCCTGGCGGCGGCGGGCCTGGATCTGTCGCATCTGGTCATCGTGCGTACCCGCCATCCCAGGCAGCGGCTGTGGGCCATGGAGCAGGCATTGAAGAGCGGCTGCTGCGATCTGGTGCTGGGCTGGTTCGCCGCGGTGCAGGGGCAATGGCTGCGGCGGCTGCAGCTCGCCGTGGCGGCAGGAGGCGGCCATGGCGCGCTGATTCGACCGGCCGACTTCGCCAGGCAAGGGTCAGTGGCCCCCTGGCGACTGCGGTTGTCGGCTCCTGATCAGAGCAGCGGTGAAGAGACGGCGCCCTTGTCGAGCCGCATCAAGGTCCATGCCTTCAAGCGCAAGGGGGCCATGCCTGCCAGGGCCATCGATATCACCCTGGCCGACTCTAGGCTGTCGCCCCCGTGCCCGTGGCCGACCTCGCTACCGTGCGCCCCCAGTGGGGAACGTCGATCCCGCCCCGTGTTGCTCGTCTCCGAGCGCAAGGGGGCGGGGCGATCATGAAGGGGCTGTGGCTATGCCTTCACTGTCCGCAGCTTGGGCTGGAGGTGCTGAGCGCCGGCGATGACGGACCCCTCGCGTTGCTGTGCGAGGACGGGGAGCGTATCGCGCTGGCCTCGGCCAGGGCCTGGCAGGCCGGTGTGCGGCCGGGCATGACGATCAATGCCGCACTGTGTCTGGAGCCAGGACTCCGGCTGTTGACGCCGGACTCAGATGTCAGCCGACGTCGTCTCGAAGGGCTGGCGCTGTGGTGTGCCCGCTTCAGCGCCCGGGTCAGTCTCGAGCCGACGGGGGAGAACGCCGCGTCCTGGGGGGTGGTGATGGAGATCGCCTCGATGCTCGACTACTTCGGTGGACTCGAGGGACTGTGGCGGCGCTTGCACGAAGAATTGGCGACCCTGGAGCTTGAGGTGTCCAGCGCCACCGGGCATACCCCGCTGGCCGCCTGCCTGCTGGCCCGGACGGGGGGCTATTGCGGCCAGGGCGAGGCGGAGCATATGGCCAGGCTCGGCAGGCTTCGCCTCGACCGGCTGGGGCTGTCCGCACGCCAGCAGTCGCGCCTCAAGGGACTCGGGTTTACGCACCTCAACGACCTGCTTGTGCTGCCGCCAGCCTCGCTGGCCTCGCGCCTGGGGACAGACCTGCGGCGCTACCTTCAGCGCTTGACCGGCGAGGTCGCCGATCCCCCGCCGGTATTCGCGCCGCCGCCTCGCTTCGATCGTGAGCGGGAGCTGGTCCATGAGATCGAGCTGGCCGCCGGCATCGTGTTTCCCCTGCGGCGCCTGCTGGCGGAGCTCGAGGGCTTTCTCAAGGTGCGTTGCGTCAAGGCATTGTCGTTGACCTTGACCCTGTATCACCGGGAGGGGGCTCAGCACCTGAGCGTGGGGCACGCCGGGGGCGAGCAGGCGGCGGAGGCCTGGCTCGATCTGTGCCGGTTGCGCCTGGAATCAGTGGTACTCGAAGCACCGGTGTTGCGCCTGCGCCTGGAGGTCAGCGAGGTTGCTAGCCTGCAAGAGGTGGCAACGGACCTGTTTCAGGCGGCGCCGCCCAGAGACACCCCCGAGGCACTGTTCAGCCGGTTGCGTTCTCGTCTCGGTGATGGCGCCGTGTTGCAGCCCATGGCGCTGGAGGATCATCGCCCCGAACGGGCCTCCCGCTTGGTAGTGCAGCCGGGGACCGCCCGCAGGCCCCCGTCTGAAACCCAGAACGCCAACCATCCGGCCTGGCTGCTGGAACACCCCGAGCCGCTGATGCCGGCGACCCTCGAGCGTCTGGTCTGGGCCGCCGGGCCCGAGCGACTGGCCAGCGGCTGGTGGGATGACGCCCCTGCGCGGCGTGACTATCACGTGGCCTGCTGGCCGGACGGTCGCCACGGCTGGGTCTTTCGCGACGCCGAGTCGCAATGGTGGTTGCATGGCTGGTTCGGTTGAGCGTGTCGGCGAGCCACCTGACGCTGCCGAAGTCGCCCCGGGCCCTGGCTACGCTGAGCTACATTGCCTGTCCAACTTCACCTTTCTCAAGGGCGCGTCTCACCCCCATGAGCTGGTCGCCCGCGCCGACGAGCTTGGCTATAACGCCCTGGCGATCACCGACGAGTGCTCGGTGGCCGGCATCGTGCGCGCCTGGGAGGCTGCCCGAGACCACCGGATCGCGCTGATCGTCGGTGCCGAGTTTCGCCTGGCCGACGAGGTCGTGGTCGTGCTGGCCGAGAACCGCAGCGGCTACGCCAGCCTGTGCCGGCTGATCACCCTGGGCCGTCGCCGTGCGCCCAAGGGCAGCTATCGTCTCGACTGGGAGGACCTGGAGGCGCTCGAGGACTGTCTGCTGCTGTACCTGCCGGGCAACGACGACGCCCGGACTCGGGAGAGAATTGCCTGGCTGAAGCAACGCTTCGACGGGCGCTGCTGGGTGATGGTCCAGCGCCACTTTCTGGCAAACGAGGAGGAGCGATTGACAAGGCGGATGAGGCTGGCCAGTGCCGCAGGCCTGCCGCTGGTCGCCAGCGGTGGTGTCCTGATGCACCAGCCGAGCCGCAAGCGATTGCAGGACGTGCTGACCGCACTTCGGCATCGCACCAGCGTGCAGCGCGCCGGTTTTCTGCTCGAGCCCAACGCCGAGCGCTGCCTGCGCCCCCTGTCGCGGCTGGCGCAGTGTTTCGCGCCTGCGCTGCTCGAACAAAGCCTGCGTATCGCCGAGCGCTGTCGCTTCGACCCCGGTGAGCTGCGCTACGAGTACCCCGAGGAACTGGTCCCCGACGGCCATACGCCGTCGTCCTGGCTGGCGCACAAGGTGCGCCAGGGCGAGCGGCTACGCTTCCCGGAGGGTACGCCTTCGGATATCGCCGAGCAGATCGCCCGCGAGCTTGAGCTGATCGCCAGGATGGCCTACGAGCCGTTCTTTCTGACCATCGAGGACATCGTTGCCTTCGCCCGAAGCCAGGGCATCCTGTGTCAGGGGCGTGGCTCGGCGGCCAATTCGGTGGTCTGTTACTGCCTGTTCATCACCGAGGTGGACCCGCGTCAGGTGCAGCTGCTGTTCGAACGCTTTATTTCCGAGGAGCGCGACGAGCCGCCGGATATCGACGTGGACTTCGAGCACGAGCGCCGCGAGGAGGTGATCCAGTACATCTATCGGCGCTACGGCCGCGAGCGGGCCGGGCTTGCCGCCACCGTGATCAGCTACCGCCCCAGAAGTGCACTGAAGGACGTGGGGCGGGCGCTGGGGCTGCAACCGGGCTATCTGGCCTGGCTCGCCAGTCGGCTGGATCGACGCGAGGGCGAGTGTGCCTGGCTCGAGGCGCTCAAGCAGACGGTGGGGGAGACGGTAGGCGCGGGAGGTGAAGAGGGCGCCTCCACCGCCGTCCCGGAACTGCTGCGCCATCTGGTCGAGCTGGTGGAGCAGCTATTGGGCTTTCCCCGACACCTGTCACAGCACGTGGGGGGCTTCGTGATCTCGCGCGGGCCGCTGCACGAGCTGGTGCCGGTGGAGAACGCCGCGATGGAAGGGCGCACCCTGATCCAGTGGAACAAGGATGACCTGGAGAGCCTGGGGCTGCTCAAGGTCGACGTGCTGGCGCTGGGCATGTTGACCGCCATTCGCAAGACCCTGGCGCTGCTGTCTGACGGAGGTGAACACAGGGACGACGACAGGCGCTGCTACGAGAGCACGGGCGAGATCGACGACGATGGCGAGAGCAAGGGCGAGCATCAGGCCATGGCCATGTCCCGGGTGCCCCGGGATGATCCCGAGGTGTACGCCATGCTCAGTCGCGGGGACAGCGTCGGCGTCTTCCAGGTGGAGAGCCGTGCCCAGATGAACATGCTGCCGCGCTTGAAGCCACGCAACTACTACGACCTGGTGATCGAGATCGCCATCGTTCGTCCGGGGCCGATCCAGGGTGACATGGTGCATCCCTACCTGCGGCGTCGCGACGGCATCGAGGAGGTCAGCTATCCCAGCGACGAGGTCAGGGGCGTGCTCGAGCGGACCCTGGGGGTGCCGATCTTCCAGGAGCAGGTGATCAAGCTGGCCATGGTGGCGGCGGGCTATTCCGGTGGCGAGGCCGACCAGTTGCGGCGGGCCATGGCGGCCTGGCGGCGGGCCGGCACCATCGCCGAACACCAGCAGCGGCTGACCGCCGGGCTGCGTGCCAGGGGCTACAGCGATGAGTTTGCCAACGCCATCTGTCGCCAGATCGAGGGCTTTGGCCAGTACGGCTTCCCCGAGTCCCACGCGGCCAGCTTCGCCCACCTGGTGTACGTCTCGGCCTGGCTCAAGTGTCACCACCCCGCGGCCTTCTGCTGTGGCCTGCTCAATAGCCAGCCGATGGGCTTCTATAGTCCCTCACAGCTGGTGCAGGATGCCCGCCGCCACGGCGTCGAGGTGCGTCCGGTGGATCTCAATGCCAGCCACTGGGACGCCACCCTGGAGCCGGACGGCGCCCTGCGTCTGGGCTTTCGCCTGGTCAAGGGGCTGGGGCGTGGTGCCATCGACAGCCTGCTGGCGAGGCGTCCGGCCAACGGCTATGCCAGCGTCGCCGAGGCCAGGCGTCGCGCGCCGATGTCGGCCCGCGAGTGGGAAGCGCTGGCGGCGGCCGGGGCGCTGTCGAGCCTCGGCGGCCATCGCTACCAGGCACGCTGGAATCTGCTGGCGCCGGATCCGGCGCTGGCGCTGGGCGAGACCGATATCCTCGACGACACCACCCCAGAGCTGGCGCCCCCCAGCGAGCAGGCCGACCTCGAGGAGGACTTTCGCCATCTGGGGCTGAGCCTTGCCCGCCATCCCATGGCGTTGCTGCGCGAGCAGGCCGCCATGGGGCGGCAAGGACTGGCGCGTTGCCTCAAGGCCTGTGAGCTTGCCGAGCTGGACCACGGCCATCTGGTCCAGGTGGCGGGGCTGGTGACCACCCGCCAGCGCCCAGGCACCGCCTCCGGGGTCACCTTCGTGACCCTGGAAGACGAGACCGGCAACGTCAACGTGGTGGTGTGGAAGGACACCGCCAAGGCCCAGCGCCAGGCGCTGTTGAACGCCCGGCTGTTGAAGGTCACCGGCCATCTGGAGCGCGAGGGCAGCGTGATCCATGTGATCGCCGGACGGCTCGAGGACTTGAGCGGCTTATGGGCCGAACTCGGCGTGCCCTCGCGGGATTTCCGCTAGGGCTTGTCTGAAAAGTGCCTGCGCTCGGTAATACGGCGTTAAAAATCGGATCAAAATGCTCATTTACACCCCGTAAACTGCGCTTTCTCACCGATTTTTGCCTTGTCTAACCTTCGCTCGTCGACTTTTCGGACAGCGCCTAGGTCTTTCCGTCTGCTTGCTGAGCCGTCCTGTGCTTGGTGCCGCCCCGGTGTCGGGCCATGGCTCAGCGCTTGAGCACGCTGCCGTCGTCGTCGAGCAGGGGATAGGAGCCCTGTTCATCGTGGGTCTCGGGACCGACCAAGGCCGGCGAGAAGGTACAGATCACGGTCATGCCCTTTTCGCTCGACAGGATATGCTGCTGGTGCTTGTCGAGGGCGTAGAGCACACCGGGCTTGAGATCCCACTTGCCGCCCTCGGTCAGGTCCTCGATCTGGCCCTCGCCTTCGATGCACAGGACCGTCTCGGTGTGGTTCTTGTACCACATGTGGAGTTCCTGGCCGGGCTTGATGTAGGTCTCGTGGACCGAATGCCCCATGCCGTCCTTGCGCAGGGTGTAGCGCCGGCTGATCCACTTGTCGTCCTCTACGGCTGACTTCTCCGCATCCTTGTGACTACGTACGATCATCGTTGCACCTCCTTTGGCGGATGATGGCGGTCTCCTTCGCCGCCGTCTCGATGGGGGCCGGGGGCCGTCCTGTGGTGGCTTTCCTGGTGCGAGCCTCCCGGTCCACGCAAGAAGTGGTGGGGACTGGCTTCATGCCAGTCGTCTCGCCAGCAGTCGGGGAGTTGTTGCGCTTTCTGGTGGTCGATCAAGGCGCCGACCTCCAGGCTGTCGACTTGCCATACCCGGGTGGCGGTGGCCGGGCCCTCGAGCAGGTGCTCAGGGCGCAGCTCGCCAGGGCCTGCCAGGCCCATGGTGCCGATCATGTCGAGGCAGGCGTCCAGGGTGGCCCGATGGAAGCGCTGGACGTTGTCGGCCTTGCTGTCGACATCGATGGAGCGACTGCGGGCCGGATCCTGGGTCGCCACCCCGGTGGGGCAGGTGTTGGTGTGGCAACGCTGGGCCTGGATGCAACCCAGGGTAAACATGAACGGACGCGCGGCGTTGCAGACGTCGGCGCCAAGCGCGAACTTCTCGACCATGTCGATGGCAAGCGCCACCTTGCCGCTGGCGATCACGCTGATTTCGTCGCGCTTGCCGATCCCCTTGAGGCAGGCGTCGACGATCGGCAGCGCCTCATCGATATAGCGGCCCACATGGTCGGCGTACTCCGCCGGTCCCGCGCCGGTGCCGCCCTCGGCGCCGTCCACGGTGATGAAGTCCGGCTGGATGCCGCTTGCCAGCATGGCCTTGCACATCGCCAGCATGTCCCGGGTGTGGCCCAGGCACAGCTTGATGCCCACCGGCTTGCCGCCGCTCAGATCGCGCAGGCGCTGGATGAACTGCATCAGTTCCAGCGGGGTGGAAAATTCCGGGTGGGCCGCCGGTGAATAGCAGTCTTCCCCCACCGGGACCTGGCGTGTCTCGGCGATCTCCTGGTCGACCTTGGAGCCGGGGAGCATGCCGCCGTGCCCCGGCTTGGCGCCCTGGGACAGCTTGATCTCGATCATCTTGACCTGATCCTCGCGGGCCTTGGCGCTGAACGCTTCCGGGTTGAAGCGCCCGGCCTGGTCGCGGCAGCCAAAGTAGCCGCTGGCGATCTGCCAGATCAGGTCACCGCCGTGCCTCCGGTGATAAGGACTGATGGCGCCCTCGCCGGTGTCCTGAGCAAAGCCGCCGCGCCTGGCCCCCAGGTTGAGGGCGGTGATGGCCCGTCCTGACAGGGCGCCAAAGCTCATGGCCGAGATATTGAGCCGTGAAGAGCGGTAGGGGCGGTGGCACTGGGGGCCACCGATCGTCACCCAGGCTTGCTGCGGGTCGACGCGAGTGGGGATCATGGCGTGGGCAATCTGGCGACGCCCCTGGCGTAGCACGTCCTGGCGGGTGCCGAAGGGGGCGGTGTCGCTGCGTCCCTCGGCCCGGGCGCCGATGATCTGGCGCTGTTCGCGATTGAACGGCCGGCCGCTGGTCTCCGATTCGAAGAAGTACTGGCGCAGTTCCGGACGCAGAAATTCCATCATGTAGCGCAGATGGCCGACGATGGGGTAGTTGCGCAGCACGTTGTGGCTGGAGCGAAGGTCCAGCACGCCGACCACCCCCAGCGCCGCCAGTGGTAGCCACCACCAAAGCTGTTGCGGGGACGTCGGTAGCCAAAAGATGCCGAGCAGGCCTACTGCCAACAGATAACCGATCAGCAGTAGCCGAGGTGAACCAAGCATGAGCGCAGATCCTTTGCGTTCAGAACCTGCCTCAATGTTATACAAACATTATGCACTGTATGCAAACAGCGCCATGCCTGGCTCTTACTCCTTCAACCAGCGAAAAGCGCGGGCGAGAAAGTCGCTGGCGTCATGCTCGATGATCTCGCCGTGGGCCATGATGATTCGAGCGGGCCGCCAGGAGAGCAGGGTGCGCAGATGTTCGCTCGCCAGGTAGCGTCGGCCGAGGAAGCTCAGTCGCCACTCCAGCGGCATCCTGCCATCCGGCGCCAGGATGCCCGAGAGCCTGGCCAGTCGACGCTGCAAGGGCGTCAGGGAAGCAGGGGGGAGATTGCCGATAAGATCGGCCACGATCAGGCTGCGGCTGGAACGATGCAGGAACACCGCTTCCTGCATGCGCGATGAGCCGGTGAACAGGCACTGGTCGATATCGTCACCCCAGAAGCGGTTGGGCGTGCCATCCAGGGTGCTTTCGAACACCAGGTCGCCGCGCTTGGCGATGACTTCCCGGGTGCCGAAACTGCGAGCCATCGGGTAGGCCATCTGCCATTCGCGCATGAACAAGTGGTGACAATGGTTGGGAGCGATCAGGAAGTGTACCTGGCCCAGCTCGTCGAGGGCGTCACGCAGTGGCTCGGTCAGCGGGACGGGGCTGTGCACCCACAGCCGGTCGCCACTCAGGCGTACCACCACCATGCGTGTCGGATAGGGCAGCAGCTTGCCTCTGATGACGGGCCCATCCGCTATCCATAGCTCAGGCGCCGTTGCCTTGAGTGGTGGAGAATCGTTCGAGAGTGTCACGCTCTTGTTCCTGCGCTTGATGACATCTCTCGAATATAACCTCTTTGCGATAGAGTTGCTGCATGTGACTGGCATGTAAACGACAACACCGAGGCATGCCTCGGTGTTGACACAGGAAACGTGATGTTACGTCGGACGCTGCGGTGAGCCTCAGACGTTGAAGCGGAAGTGCACCACGTCGCCGTCCTTGAGCACGTAGTCCTTGCCTTCCAGGCGCCACTTGCCGGCGTCCTTGGCACCCTGCTCGCCGTTCAGGCTGACGAAGTCGTCATAGGCCACCACTTCGGCGCGGATGAAGCCCTTCTGGAAGTCGGTGTGGATGACACCGGCGCCTTCCGGGGCGGTGGCGCCGACCTTGACGGTCCAGGCACGCACTTCCTTGACCCCTGCGGTGAAGTAGGTCTGCAGACCCAGCAGGGCGTAGCCGGCGCGGATCACCCGGTCGAGGCCGGGCTCTTCCATGCCCATCTCGGCCAGGAACATCTCGCGTTCCTCGTCATCGAGTTCGGCGATCTCGGCTTCCAGCTGGTTGCACACGGGAACCACCACGGCGCCCTCGGCCTCGGCGATGCCCTTGACCACGTCGAGGTAGGGGTTGTTGTCGAAGCCGTCCTCGTTGACGTTGGCGATGTACATGGTCGGCTTCAGGGTCAGGAAACCGAAGCTCTTGATCTGCTTCTTCTCGTCATCGCTCAGATCGAAGCTGCGCAGCGGCTGGCCTTCGGCCAGGTGCGGCTGGATCTTGTCGAGCACCGCCTTGGTGGCAATGGCGTCCTTGTCGCCGCCCTTGACCACGCGAACCAGGCGCTGGATGGCCTTCTCCACGGTGTCGAGATCGGCCAGGGCCAGCTCCAGGTTGATGGTCTCGATATCCGCCGCCGGGTCGACCTGGTTGGCCACGTGGATGACGTTGTCGTTGTCGAAGCAGCGCACCACGTGGGCGATGGCCTGGGTCTCGCGGATATTGGCGAGGAACTGGTTGCCGAGACCTTCACCCTTGGAGGCACCGGCGACCAGGCCGGCGATATCGACGAATTCCATGGTGGTGGGCACCACCTTCTCCGGCTTGACGATCTCGGCGAGCTTGTCGAGGCGCGGGTCCGGCATGGGGACGATGCCGACATTGGGCTCGATGGTGCAGAACGGGAAGTTCTCTGCATCGATGCCGGACTTGGTCAGGGCGTTGAAGAGGGTGGACTTGCCGACGTTGGGCAGACCAACGATGCCGCAGTTGAATCCCATGGGTGGTTCCTGAAGGC
Organism: Halomonas sp. OfavH-34-E; assembly: GCF_024124525.1. Lineage (NCBI taxonomy): Bacteria > Pseudomonadati > Pseudomonadota > Gammaproteobacteria > Oceanospirillales > Halomonadaceae > Halomonas > Halomonas sp. OfavH-34-E. The sequence goes on from NZ_JAMXRY010000065.1 coordinate 18,808, forward strand.
GTGAAGTGAAAGAAGTCGGCGCACAGTGTATGACGTCGGGCCAGGCGGGGACAGCCCGGGCGGTGCAACCACCTGCTGTCCCTGTTGGCGCCCGCCGGGTCAGGCAGAGTGGCTGTGCAGGCGGTTCATGGCCTTGGCCCAGTCGCAGGATAGCGCCTGGGGCAATGTCGCCAGGCACTCGATCAGGGCGCCGTCGATGGCCTCGCGCTCGGTCTTGCCGGGGCGGCCCAGCACGTAGTTGGTGACCAGCTTGGCGCTGCCGGGATGACCGATGCCGATGCGCGCACGATGGAAGGACTTGTCGTTGCCCAGGGCGCTGATGATGTCGCGCAGGCCATTGTGGCCGCCGTGGCCGCCGCCCTGCTTGTAGCGCGCGCTGCCGGGGGGCAGGTCGAGCTCGTCGTGGGCGATGAGCATCTCGTCGGGGGCCAGCTTGAAGAAGTTGGCCAGCGCCGCCACCGAGGCACCCGAGCGGTTCATGTAGGTGGTCGGCACCAGCAGGTGCAGATCGCTGCCTTCGACAAAGGCCTTGGCGTAGAGGCCGAGAAACTTCTTCTCCGGGCGCAGCTCGGCGCTGGACTGACGCGCGACTTCCTCCACCAGCCAGGCGCCGGCGTTGTGACGCGTCGCCTCGTACTGGGTGCCAGGGTTGGCAAGGCCGATCAGCGCCTTGATCCTTGTCATGGTGGTCTCTCCGGTCAGCGGTGCGGGGCAAGCGCTTTGCTCAGGGCCTTGGCGACGAGGCCATGGGCAAAGCCCTCGGAAACGAAAAGGGCCACCGCAGTGGCCCCTGAATCCGGCAGAAAAGGATTACTCCTTGTCGCCTTCTTCGTCTTCGTCCTTGGCTTCGTCCTTCGCTTCCTCGGCAGCTTCTTCGCTGGCCTCGGCGGCGGCGGCTTCTTCCTCGGCGATTTCTTCCTCGGACTGCATGACCTTGGCCTTGGTCACGTTGACGATGGCCTGGTCGTGCTCTTCACCGTGGCTCAGCTCGACGATGGTCACGCCAGCCGGAACCTTGAGGTCGGACAGGTGCAGGGTGCTGCCGATCTCGAGGTCAGCGATGTTGACCTCGAGGTAGTCGGGCAGGTCCTTCGGCAGGCAGCTGATCTCGACTTCGTTGGCCAGCTGGTGCAGTTCACCGTCCTGCTCCTTGATGGCCTTGGACTCGTCCTGACCGACCACGTGCAGCGGAACGCGCATGGTGATCTCGTGAGTCGCATCGACGCGCAGGAAGTCGGCGTGGGTCACCAGCGGCTTGTACGGGTGGCGCTGAAGGTCACGCACCACGACCTGCTGGGACTTGCCGTCAACCTCAAGGTTGATGACGGAAGAGAAGAAGGCTTCGTCTTCCAGCGCCTTGTAGAACGCAGTCTTGTCGACGGCGATCGGCTGCGGCGTCTTTTCACCACCGTAGATGATGGCGGGGACTTGCTGGTTCGCACGACGCAGGCGGCGGCTCGCACCTTTCCCCAGGTCGTTACGAACATTGGCGGTAAGTTTGTAGTCAGACATGAAATTGCCTCTTGGCTAAAGTAAGGAAGCCACCGAGCCCGCGACCAGACCTCGGTGGTTCCAGATGCCCCGGTTGTCGGGGCGCGTTTCCCGCGCGATATGTCGCTTAGTGGAACATCGCGCTGACGGATTCCTCGTTGCTGACGCGGCGGATCGCTTCGGCGATCAGGCCGGCCACGCTGAGCTGGCGGATACGTCCGCTGCGACGCGCGGTGTCGGACAGCGGGATGGTGTCGGCCACCACCACTTCGTCCAGCACCGACTCGGAGATGTTGTCCACCGCAGGGCCCGACAGGATCGGGTGGGTGGCGTAGGCGACCACGCGCTTGGCGCCGTGTTCCTTGAGCGCTTCGCCCGCCTTGCACAGGGTGCCGGCGGTATCGATCATGTCGTCCACCACCACGCAGGTGCGGTCCTGGATATCACCGATGATGTGCATCACCTGGGCCTGGTTGGCCTGGGGGCGACGCTTGTCGATGATCGCCAGGTCAGCGTTGAGCTGCTTGGCGATGGCACGGGCACGGACCACGCCGCCGACATCGGGGGAGACCACGACCAGGTCGTCGTAGTTCTGACGCTCGATGTCGTCGAGCAGGATCGGCGAGCCGTAGACGTTGTCCACGGGCACGTCGAAGAAGCCCTGGATCTGGTCGGCGTGCAGGTCCATGGTCATGACCCGGTCGACGCCGGCCTTGACCATCATGTCGGCCACGATCTTGGCCGAGATCGGCACCCGGGCGGAGCGCACGCGGCGATCCTGGCGGGCGTAGCCGAAGTAGGGCACCACCGCAGTGATACGGGTGGCCGAGGCCCGGCGCAGGGCGTCAACCATCAGGATCAGTTCCATCAGGTTGTCGTTGGTCGGTGCACAGGTGGACTGCAGGATAAAGACATCCTTGCCGCGCACGTTCTCGTTGATCTCGACCGCGACCTCGCCATCGCTGAACTGGCCGACCGTGGCATTACCCAGTCGGCTGTCCAGGCTCTCGGCGACCTTACGGGCGAGTTCGGGGTTGGCATTCCCGGCGAAAACCATCAATTTTGACACGCGCAGCCACCTTTGCTGTGTTGGGTCTTCAGTGTGAGCCTGGGGGAGTGAGTCCAGGACTCAGAAGGAAGTTGGCTGGGGTAGGAGGATTCGAACCTCCGCATGGCGATACCAAAAACCGCTGCCTTACCGCTTGGCTATACCCCAGCATACGTCCTGCCTCACGCGGGCAGGGCGTCGAGGAGAGGCGATCGATTCAGGCCCAGGGCCTTGAAGGCGTGCCAGGTCGGCTGTTGGCATCGGACATCGTCCAGCAACTGGACGGCATCGGCCTCCGACTCCAGACGGGCAAAAACGCACGCGCCGGTACCCGTCAACATTGACGGCGCCCGGGCGTTGAGCCAGTCCAGGGCACGAGCCACCTCAGCATAGGCTTGCCTGACGGTGTCCTCGCAATCGTTGCGCCAGCTTGACGCTCCCCCCTTGAGTGCGCGCGCCATGGTAATGGCGGGGGTGTCCCGTGTCAATTCCGGCGCAGTGAACACGGCAGGGGTGGAGACCGCCACACCCGGGTGCACGACCACGAACCAGGGGGTGTCGAGTGCCACCGCGACAAGGCGCTCGCCGACGCCTTCCGCCCAGGCGGCCTGGCCGTGGACGAATACCGGCACATCGGCGCCCAGCGTCAGGCCCAGTTCGGCCAGACGCCGGTTCGTCAGTCCCAGGCCCCACAGATGATTCAGCCCGACCAGCACGCTGGCGGCGTCGCTGCTGCCACCGCCCAGACCACCACCCATGGGCAGGCGCTTGGTGACGCCTAGATCGGCACCGAGCGCGCAGCCGGTCTCGCGCTTGAGCAGGTCGGCGGCCCGCCATAGCAGGTTGGCCTCGCGGGGTACGCCCTCGAGACGGTCTGTCAGGGTTATCTCACCGTCCTGGCGCAGGCGCAGGTGGATATCGTCACCGTGGTCGAGGAACTGGAACAGCGTCTGCAGCTCGTGGTAGCCGTCGTCGCGACGGCCGACGATATGCAGCATGCGATTGAGCTTGGCCGGCGCCGGCAACGTCAGGGTCTGCTGCGCGCTGGCATCGGAAGAGAAAGAGGTGTCGGGCATGGGGGAGTCTATAAAGGGTGCTGTCCAGGGATCGGCTGACCGAAGTGATGGCGATCGGTGACTGGGGGCGGCGCCTGCCATCGGCGACCGGGATCGATGATGCTTCTCTCTTTAGGGAGCTTGCTGCAAGGAGCACGTCGACAGGAGGCAGAGGGCGATGGTGCTTCATTTTACCCGGGAGACAGGCTCCCGCCATCTGGGGCGGGAGCCGGCGCGACTACTGTTCCAGTGGCTGCCACTGGTTCACCACCAGGGTGGCGCGCAGGTCGTCATAGGTCATCACCAGCCGGTTGGGTAGCCAGGTGCCGTTCACATCCTTCCAGCCGCGGTAGTCGATCTCCCAGCCGTCCTGTTCAAGTGAAGCGGGGAAGCCGAGTTCGTCGTCGGTCAGCTCGAAGTCACTGTCGTCGGCGGGCAGGCCGCGCACCCAGTCGGTGAGGCTCGAGACCGGCAGCGACCAGCCCAGGCGCTGTTCCATCAGGGCTTCGGGGCTGTCGGCCTCGAAGCGACCCTCGCTGGTGGTCAGCGAGACGCGACCGTCGCGTCCTTCCAGGGTACTGCGGCCGGCGCCCATGGGGCCGGTGACCAGCAGGCGATAGTGGTAGGGGGTCTGGCGCCAGTCGAGGTTGGCGCTGGTGGATTCCTGCGGAGTGCGCAGGCCCACCTTTCCGGTCAGGTTCCAGGAGGTGAAGGCTTCCACCTGTTCGGTCTGGGCTTCCCAGTCACCGGCCTGGCGCTCCTGGCGCGGCTCGGTGACGCTCTGGGAGGTGGCGCAGCCGGCCAGCAGGCCGAGCCCCAGGGCGGCGGCGGTCAGGCGAAAACAAGACATCATCGCGGGGTCCTTGCGGGTAGTGGTCGTGGTGTCGGGGCGGTCAAGGCGCTGTTGCCGTTGGCTCAGGCCTGATTTCGGGGCGCCGATCGAGGAGATCGACGATCAGCGGGCGCTCGGGGAAGCGTTGCTGGGCTTCTTGCAACAGCTCGCGTGCGCGCTGCTTCTGGCCCAGGTCCCACAGCACCTCGATCAGGTGGGCGGCGACCTCCTGATCGGCGATCTCGCGCCAGGCGCGCTCGATCCAGGGTAGCGCAACCTCCGGTTTGCCCTCACGGTAGGCGACCCAGCCCAGGCTGTCGAGGATGGCGGGGTTGTCCGGCGAGAGTTCGTAGGCCCGCTGGATCAGTCGCCTGGCCTCGTCAAGATCATCGGGGTCGCCGGCATCGGCCAGGGTGTAGCCGAGGGCATTGAGCGCAACGGCGTTGTCCGGCTGCTGTTCGACCAGGGTGCGCAGATCCTGTTCGGAGGTGTCCAGGTCGCCTTCGCTCCAGGCACGCATGGCGCGGAAGTAGCGCAGGTCGCCATCCTCGGGGCTGCGCGCCAGCTCGCGGTTGAGCAGCGCTTCGGCCTCGGGCTCGAGACCTTGCTGGTCGAGCAGTTGCACTTCGGTGATGACCAGGCCGGTATAGGCATCGTCGTGACGCAGCCGCTCGACCCGCAGAAAGGCCCGGGCGTCCAGCAGCCGGTCGGCCTCGATCAGCATGCTGGCCGCGCGCTGTCGCGACAGCAGGAAGTCAGGGCCCGGCGGTACCCGGCGATAGTAGAGCAGGGCGTTGTCGACCTCGTCTTCCTGCTCGGCGATGCTGCCAAGCAATAGATAGAGGGCGCTGGGTGCCTGGGGATCATCGACCAGCGGCAGCAGCAGCCGGCGCGCCGGGTCGTGGTGGCCTTCTTCCAGATAGAGCTGGGCCAGGCCGACCCGCAAGAGGGGGTTGTCGCCACGGGTCTCGAGCAGGGTGTCGGTGCTGCTCTCGGCCGACACCAGGTTGCCCAGGCGAATGTCGGCCCGCGCCATCAACAACAGAAAGCGGGGGTCGCCGGGAGAGAGGTTGAGGCCGCGTTTGGCCGCCAGGCGGGCCTGGTGGTACTTGCCGGCGTCCAGGGCGATGCGTGATTCGGCGAGAATCCGTTGGGGGTTGTCGCGACTGTTGTTTCCCAGTGCGGCAATTCGTCGCTGGGCGCCCTCATTATCCCCCTGGGCCGAGTCGGTCAGGGCAAGCGCCAGGCGCAGGTCGTCTTGCCTCGACTCGGGGAGTGTGGGCTCGTCGAGCGCCTGTTCGAGGGTGCCGGCGAGCGCCGCCGGATCGCCGCCGCTGGACAGGGCGGTATCGACGAAGCGAGTGATGTCGGTGTCGTCATCGGCCGCGATCAGCCGCTGTTTCAGGGCTTCGTCCCAGTTGCCGCGTCCACCGGCGAGGTTGCCCAGGATCTGGGCGGCCACCGGCGCTTCGGGCGCCAGCTCCTGCCAGCGGCGCGCGGCGCGTTCGATCAGGGCGGTGTCATCGGTGAAGCGTGAAGCCAGGGTCGCGCGCTCGACCAGGGCGGCGGAGTGATAGCGCTCGGCTGCCTTGAGGTAGCCTTCGGTGGCGCGTCGATAGTCGCCCCGCTGACCGGCCATTTCGGCAATCAGCAGCGTCGACAGGCCGTCGGCATCGAGTCCACGGGTGATCGGTGGAGCACCGGCCATGGGGTCAGCCTGTGACGCGCTGCCTGGGCTGTAGGAAAAGCTCTGACAGCCGGCGAGCCACGCCGTCAGTGACAGGGTGGCCAGAGTGCAGGTCAGCTTTCCGTGGCGCGCGTTCGGGGGCATTGAGGCGTCATCTTCTCCATGAGAATTCTCAGCATAACGGCTTGGGGAGTCTTGGCAAAGGTCAATGCCCGGGGGAGCGAGGTCAGAGCTGCCTATGGTAGGATATGCGCCTTGCAGGAGCGGCCTGGTTGGCCGCTCCGGACATCATCTGATGAAGACGTCGAACGCATGACCCTGCTTGCCCTTGGCATCAACCATCGAACCGCGGCCGTCGAGGTGCGCGAAAAGGTGGCCTTTGGCCCCTCGCAACTCACCCGGGCGCTCTCCGAGCTGCGCGCGCTGCCGAGTGTGCATGAGGCTGCGGTGCTGTCGACCTGCAATCGCACCGAGCTTTATTGCGTGACCGAGTCGAGCGGGGAGAGCGAGGTGCTCGACTGGTTGAGTCGGTTTCATGCATTGCCCCGCGAGGACCTGCTGCACTGCGCCTACCACTATCTGGAAGGCGACGCCGCGCGCCATCTGATGCGCGTCGCCGTGGGTCTCGATTCCATGGTGCTGGGCGAACCCCAGATCCTGGGCCAGCTCAAGGATGCCTACCAGGCGGCCAGGGACGCCAGCGGGCTCGGCGGGGAGCTGGAGCGGCTCTTCCAGCATACCTTCGCGGTGGCCAAGCAGGTGCGCACCGAGACCGCCATCGGCGAGAACCCTGTCTCCGTGGCCTACGCGGCGGTCAGTCTGGCCAGTCGAATCTTCGACGATTTCTCGCGCGCCAGGGCGCTGTTGATCGGTGCCGGCGAGACCATCGAGCTGGTGGCGCGCCACCTGCATGAAGCCGGGGTGCACCAGTTGACGGTGGCCAACCGCACCCGCGAGCGGGCCAGTGCCCTGGCCGGCAGCCTGGGCGGCCAGGCCATCAGCCTCGACGAGATCCCCGTCGCCCTGGAAAAGGCCGACATCGTCATTTCGTCCACCGCGGCGCCCTTGCCGATTCTTGGCAAGGGCATGGTCGAGCGGGCGCTCAAGCGTCGCCGCCACCGTCCGGTGTTCATGGTCGATATCGCCGTGCCGCGTGACATCGAGCCAGAGGTCGGCGAGCTCAGCGACATCTTCCTTTATACCGTCGATGACCTGCACGAGGTCATCGAGGAAAACCGACGTCACCGCCAGGTGGCGGCGGACCAGGCCGAGGCGCTGATCGAGCACGGCGTGGCCCACTGGCACAAGGAACGCCGGGTGCGCGGGGCCGGCGAGGTGATCCGCGACGTGCGTGCCAAGGGTGAACGGCTGCGTGACGAGGCCCAGACCCAGGCGCTGGAGCGCCTGGCTAAGGGCGAGGATCCCGAGGCCGTGGTGCGTCGCCTGGCCCACCAGTTGACCAATCGCCTGATGCATCAGCCCACCCTGGCCCTGCGGGGTGCCGCCGCCGATGAGCGCCAGGACCTGCTCGAGGCTGCCGTCGAACTGCTGCTGGGCGAGCCCGAGTCCCGGAACTAGCCGGGCCTGGCTTGACCGCAATGCGCCTTCTTACATGATTTCAAGGATTTGCCGATGAAAGCTTCTCTGCGTGAGCGCCTCGATGCCTTCGTCGACCGCTTCGAGGAACTCTCTGCCCTGTTGTCGGAGCCCGACGTGATCAGCGATCAGCCACGTTTTCGCGACTACTCCCGCGAATACGCCGAGCTCGAGTCGCTGGTCGACGCCTGGCGCCGCTATCGTGGCGTCGAGGAAGACGTGGCCACCGCAGAGCAGATGGCCGAGGACGCCGACGCCGACATGCGCGAGCTTGCCCAGATGGAGCGCGAGGAGGGCGTGGCCAAGCTCGAGGAGCTGGAGGCCGAACTCAAGCGTCTGCTGGTGCCCAAGGATCCCGATGATGGGCGTAACGTCTTTCTCGAGGTGCGCGCGGGAACCGGCGGTGACGAAGCGGCGCTGTTCGCCGGCGACCTGTTTCGCATGTACTCGCGCTACGCCGAGAACCATGGCTGGAAGGTCGAGGTGGTCAGTGCCAGCCACGGCGAGCAGGGCGGCTACAAGGAGATCATCTCTCGGGTGAAGGGCGAGGGCGTCTACGCCCGGCTCAAGTTCGAGTCCGGTGCCCATCGCGTTCAGCGGGTTCCCGCCACCGAATCCCAGGGCCGCATCCATACCTCGGCCTGCACCGTGGCGGTGATGCCCGAGGCCGACGAGGTCAGTGACATCGACATCAACCCGGCCGACCTGCGGGTGGACACCTTTCGCTCCAGCGGCGCCGGCGGTCAGCACGTCAACACCACCGACTCGGCAATCCGCATCACCCACCTGCCCAGCGGTGTGGTGGTGGAGTGTCAGGAGGAGCGCAGTCAGCACAAGAACCGGGCCAAGGCGATGTCGCTGCTGGCGGCGCGGCTCAAGCAGTCGGCCCAGGACAGCCAGCGCCAGGAACAGGCCGACGCCCGTCGCTCGCTGGTGGGCTCCGGCGATCGCAGCGAGCGCATACGTACCTACAACTTCCCCCAGGGGCGGATCACCGATCACCGCATCAACCTGACCCTGTACAAGCTCAACGAGGTGGTCACCGGCGACGGCCTCGACGAGGTCATCGACCCGCTGATCCACGAGTACCAGGCGGAGCAGCTAGCCGCTCTGCAACAGGACGGCTGATGCGCTGTGATGTGCTGATCGCCCGGGCGACCCGCCGCCTCGAGGCCGCCGGCAGCCCGACGCCGCGACTCGACGCCGAGGTGCTGGCCATGGCGGCGATGAAGGTCGATCGCACCTGGCTCTACACCTGGGGCGACAAGCCCATGGCGACGCTGGCCCGGGCCCGCTTCGAGGCCTGGGTGGCGGCGCGTGCCCAGGGCATGCCGGTGGCCTACCTGACCGGTGAACGCGAATTCTGGGGGCTGGCCCTGGTGACCTCGCCCAGCACCCTGATTCCCCGCCCCGATACCG
>NZ_JAMXRY010000066.1:0-23521 GCF_024124525.1 Halomonas sp. OfavH-34-E
GATCGAGTGGCGAGCATTTTACCGATTTCTCGTTGCCCGTCAAGTGGAGAATTTTTCGAAGACTTGAAAAAGCCTTTTCAAAACAATCACTTTACCACCCTTCACCGCCTGTGACGTTTGCTCGTCGTCGGCAGCGGATGCGTACTTTACGGATCGGGGCCGGCCTTGGCAAGCACTTCGTGTAAAAAAATTTCACGCCACCGTCATCTGCATGACATCCCCGACAAGGCGACGAGGAAGGCGCCAAGAAATTGCAGCAAACCGCCGGGGCTTTCCCTGCTTATCTGGCTCGTCATGGAGCATCCACTGACGTGTCGAATCGGCCTAGGCGTCGCCGCCTTCCACGATGCCGCCGAGCTCACAGGCGATCCCTGCCGGAATCTGCTCATCTGGATTGGCAAGCCGCATGGCCAAGGCGAAGGTCCCGCTCGAAGCGTCGATCACCGGGTCCACATGGATGACCTCCGCTGAATAGCGTTGCCCCACCGGGCTCGATAACGTTACCTCGATGACATCTCCTGCAGCGATTCTTCCGTAAGCGGCCAGCGGCAAAGCGGCCTCGATGCGTAGCGGATCGAGCTGAACCAGTTCAAGCACCGGCGTGGCGTCAACGAATTCGCCCTCCTCCGCCAGGCGTTCGCTCACCCACCCATCGAAGGGAGCCCGCGTCGTGAGCTGTTGCAGACGTGCATTGGCGAGATTGACCTGCAGGCGGGCCAGGCGAAGCTCGGTATCGATCTCGTCACGTTCGCTCTCGCTGAGCATATTGCGCTCGATCATTCGCTGGTTTCGCTGCATGCGTCGTGACGCATAGGCGGCGCGAGAACGCTCCAGTTCGACACTGGCGGATTCGACATCCCGCATCAGCGAAAACAGCGGATCGCCAGCCGCCACCCGCACGCCCGCTTGTACGTCGATTCGCTCGATGACGCCCGGCACCTGGCTCGACAGAGCAGCCTGGCGACCTGGCTCCACCAGGCAGCTTATTTCACCAAATCCCGGTTCTTGCAGATCCGTGTCCTGCGCCAGTGCCGGCGCGGCGATGCATCCCAGGGCGACGATCAGTGATCTCGCTGCTTTCATGCGCACTTCCTTTCCATGACGGAGACAAGGGTTAAACAACGATCGGCTATCAGCGCAGACCATGGCCATACAGATCTGCCAGTGGGAAAAACCATAGAGCGAATGAAAGAAATGAACGCGCCTCTTTCCGCTCCATGCCACCTTCGCGCCATGCCACCTTCGCGCCATGCCACTTCCGCGCCACGCTACTCCCCTCTTCCGCTGAAACCCAGTTGGTCATCTTCACGCCAGTCGGCTTCGAGCAAACGTGCCCGCTCCCGGGCGTGGCGACGCTCCCTGGTCTGCTGCGCACGGCGCAGTCGTGTGGCAAGCCTTCCAAGACGGCGTTGCCAGCCATCCAGTTCCGTCAGCAATTCATCCTCTTCGGACAGCACCCACTCGACGCTGCCCGGATCGCCCTGGCGAGCGCAGCGCCCCATGATCTGACGATCTATCCGCGCAGCGTCGTGATGGCCCGCCAGGATCACGTGCAGGCCGCCCGCACCACGAGTCACCGGATCAAGCGGAATATCGGTCCCGCGTCCTGCCATGCTGGTGGCAAGGGTGACCGCCCCTGGCACCCCGGCTGCGGCGACGACCGCAGCTTCGTCGGCGTCCTGGCGAGCGCTCAGTACTCGGTGTGCAATGTCGTTGGCCTTGAGTCTCGCCGAAAGCGCTTCGGCATCAGCGAGGCTGACGGTGGTCACCAGCACAGCACGCCCTTGCGCGACGAGAGAAGGAAGACGTTGGCAGATCCATTCCCACTTGGCCGCCTTCGTGTCGCAACGCATCACCTTGCCGAGACGACGCCGGCCAGGCCGATGGGGAGGCACCGTCACCACCTTCTGACGGTAAGTCGTCCAGAGTTCGCGCCGCACCTCCCTGGCCGTACCGGTCATACCCGACAGGTGGCGATAGCGGCGAAAGAAACGCTGGTAGGTCAGACGCGCCAGGGTAATGTTGGGATCGCTGGGCTCGCACCCTTCGCGGCGCTCGATCATCTGCTGCAACCCCTTTTCCCAGCGCCGATCCTCCATCACCCGGCCGGTGTGCTCGTCAATGATCAGCACCTTGCCATCCCGTACCAGGTAGTGGACGTCACGTTGAAAGTGGTGCTGCGCCAGCAGAGCCTGCTGGATCAACCACTGCTGACGGGAACGTCCCTGCCAGTGCCCGGCCATCGACTGGCGGGACAGTCGTTCGACCTGCGATTCCAGATAACGCTTGCCGCTGTCGGTCAACAACAGCTGCCCCTGTTCCCGCACGAAGTGCTCGTCCTCGACAAAGCGCTTCGCCATGGCGATGGCCTCATCGACAAGCGCAATATCCAGTGCACCCTCGCCGGCGGGGCCAGACAGGATCAAGGGAGTCCGCGCCTCGTCCATCAGCACGCTGTCGGCCTCGTCGACGATGGCGAAGTGCAGCCCTCTGAGCAGCAGCCTGTGGCTGGTGAGACGCCCCTGCAGTCGTGCAGCGTGGGCGCTCAAGGGGTGACGCCTGGTGCCCAGCTCCTGGGTGTCCCGCAGGTAGTCGAATACCAGTTCCTTGTTGGTGCAGTAGACCACATCCGCCGAGTAGGCCCTGCGCCTTTCGGCGGGCGTCATGCCGTGGACCACCGAGGCCACCGAGAGACCCAGGCGGGCGTAGACGGGGCCCATCTTGTCGGCGTCCCTTGACGCCAGGTAGTCGTTGACCGTGATGATGTGCACCGGGATGCCGGCCAGGGCGGCGGTAGCAGCCGGCAGAGTGGCCGTCAGGGTCTTGCCCTCGCCGGTCTGCATTTCCGCTACCTGTCCCTTCAGTAGGACCATGCCCCCCAACAGCTGCACGTCGTGGTGTGCCATGCCCAGTTCACGTCGTGCCACTTCCCTGACCAGGGCGAAAGCACGTGGCCATAGCCACCCAACCACGCCGCGACGGCGCAACGCCTGGCGCAGAAGGCCAGCCTGCGCATCAAGCGCGGTGTCGTCGAGTCGTGACAGCTGCCGCGCATGCCAGTGAAGGACGGGAAGACGGCAACGCAAGACCCATCGTCTGACCGAGGAGGGCCCGCCGAGGCTTGCCCTCAACCCATGCCAGGCCCGTTCCAGTGCACCAGGTGCTGACACCGGGCGCTCGGCGCGGCTGATGACGTCTGCGGGAACTCGTGTCAGCATCGACTCAGCGCTCGAACAGGCGCAGGAAGGAACGCCGGACCTGCCGCCACACGCGGAATCCAATCGGCTCCGGTGTGTGCTCGATACGCACCTGGACACCTTGACCCAGGCGCACCCTTGCAGCGCTCTCGATCAGGCTTGTGGCGCTGAAGTCCGCCAGATGATGCCGACGAAAGGCCCTCAGCGGCTCGCCTTCCCCCGACGCCGCCGTGGGGTCCAGGGCAACATCGCCTCCGCCCTTCTGGGTGAGACTCAGGCTCGGCACCTCATGACTGGCGCCAGGGGACAACCGCAGCAGGTGCGAGGCGACGGCCTTCGCATCACCGCCGGTACGCACGCTGACGCTGCGCCGGTCGTCGCGCACGAGTTCCGCCTGGTGGGTCGGCACCAGCGCCCGCACTCGCAGGTCACCGGATTTGACCAGCACCCCGAGGGCCTGGCCGCGGCGAACATGGCTACCCAGGAGGGGCGCCCCTTCGGGCATCATCCAGCGTCCATCGTGGGGGCTCGTCAGCAATGTCGCCGCCGCTCTGCGCCTGGCATCGACCAGCTGACCATCGACCAGGCGCTGAGTCTCCGCCAGCACCGACAGCGCCTGCGGGTCGCGAATGTCGGCCTGCTGCTGCTGCTGAATTTCCCGTGCCCTGGCCTCGAGCAGCCTCACCTCGGCGTCGAGTTCCGGTGCTGCGATACGGGCAATCGGGTCGCCGGTGCGAAGTGGCTGCCCTTGTATCGCCATCAGTTCGACCAGCTCACCGCTGACACCGGACCGCAGGCGCGCGGGCTCGGCAGAATCGATCACTCCCTTGAGGGTGGTGGCGTGAGGCGCGGGTACCAGCAGCAGGCCCGCCAGCAGCAACGCCAGGCCGCCGAGCAACCAGCTCCAGGCGCGAGTGCGAGAACCTTCGAGTTGGCTATCCACAGACATGGCCTTCAACAGCTTGAACAGGGGCAACAGCAGCGTCATGGTCACCGACCACAGCGCCAGCAGGATACCGATGAACAGGTACTGGGTGGCGACGAAGGTGGCGATGACCACCATGATGATCAGTCGGTAGACGAAGGACAGCACTGCATAGGCCACCAGCCACCAGGCCTCCTTGAGCGAACCGGCCTGACCGCTGACATCGCGACGTCCCAGCAGGTAGCGCTTGACCACGTAGGTGAGCTGCTGGTTGGCGCGGGAAAACAGATTCGGAATTTCCAGGTAGTCGGCCAGCACGTAGTAGGCGTCGAAGCGCAGCAGCGGGTTGCCGTTGAACATCAGGGTCGAGACACCGCCGATCAACATGACGTTGAAGGCCAGCGAGCGAACAACGCCAGGCTCGGCCATGGCCCACACCAGCATGGCCGCCGCCGCCAGCCAGAGTTCGACCAGCACCCCGGCGGCCCCGACCAGCATACGCTTGCCCTTGTCCGGGCAGGCCGCAGCGGCGCTGGCGTCGACGTAGGGTACCGGGAAAAAGACCAGCAGCATCACCCCGATCTCGTGGACCTCGCCGCCCGCGTCGCGGGTGGCCCAGGCGTGCCCCAGTTCGTGCAGGGTCTTGATCAACGGGTAGACCAGTGCCATCAGCAACAGATTGTCGACCCCCAGCACCCGATCGGCCAGGTTGTCGCTCAGCTGCGTCCAGTGGATGCCTGCGACCACCAGCGCCAGCACCACGGTCGCCAGCCACAGCACCGCGCCCAGCGGGCCCAGCAGCGGCCTTACCAGCGGGTAGCTCGCGGCGACGAAGCGCTCCGGATCCAGCAGCGGGATGCGGATGCCCAGCGGCGACTTGATCAGCTGCAGCCACTTGCTGCGACGCTGCCGCGTCTGACGCCGTGACAGTTCCTCGATATTGATGTCTTCGTGCCCCGAAAGCAGATTGGCACGATGCAAGCGACCGATCAGGGTGACCAGTTCCTGCTGTGTCGGCATGGCTTCGCCCAAAGACCGGCTGACCTGATGCCAGATGTCGTCGAGGGTGCGTCGTCCATCGAGTCGCCCGATGATCTGATAGGACTCCGGCGTAAAACGATGCACCTGTCCAGTCAGGGAATCGTGCAGCACGTACCACGGCTCGCCGCGATACTCGTGGCGTGACAAACGCGCATGCCGGCGCAGGCGCAGGCGTAGATCGGCGACTCGGTGCCAGTGCTGGCTGAACAGTGCAGTGGTCATGATTCACCCCCACCAGCGCCACAGCGTCAGCTTGAGCCAGTCTCGCAGCCCGCGAGTCCAGATCTCGATCAGCGGACCTTCGCCGACCTCGACCCGCGCAATACCCGACAACCCTGGGCGCAGCAAGCGTTCCACCTGCCGGGGGTCAACCTCGCCGGCGTTCATCTCCAGGCGAGCCTCGACGATAAAGCGGGTCTGACCTTCACCGCTGGTGCTCCGGGGTGTGATCCGCTCGACCACCAGCGGCCAACGCTTGCCGGTCATCGAGGCGAGCACCATCGAGCCATGCTGGGTCGGCGCCAGATCATCGATACGGCCCTCGGGCACGGCCAGGTCCAGGCGAAACCCGTCCAGCGGAGAGACGCGAAACAGCTCCTCGCCCTGCTCGGTCACCGCGCCCAGTCGCTGGGTCAGGTCGCCACTGACCACCACCCCATCGAAGGGCGCGACCAGGGTGGCCCGATTGAGCCTGGACTCGACCAGCGCAACCCGTGCCTCGGCCTGCTCTCGCTGAGCCGCCAGCACGTTGAGCCCGGCGCGATCACCACGCGCGCGGGACTCCTGCTCCTGGCGTGACAGCTTGGCGATTTCGCTCTGCCATTGCAGCCGTTCCAGCAGTAGCTCCCGGGTTTCCATGCTCGCCAGCACCTGCCCGCGCTCGACACGATCACCGGCTCGCACGCTGGTTGCCTCGAGATACCCCCGGAACGGCGCCGAGATCACCCGCTGCACACGACTTTCGACGGTCACCTCCGCCGCCACCTCGTCCACCGTGGTGATCAGGGTGGAGGCGACCAGCAGAGCCACCAGCGCCAGCACTACCAGCTTGAGCCCGAGATGTCCCGGTCCAAGCAGGCGCCCCAGTTGCTCGCCAGCAGATGCCAGCGCCTTGACCACCAGCGGCCGGTCGTTGCGCCTTTTCTCCTCCAGCGCACGGGTGCATAGCGCCAGCAGACTCTCCAGCGCCTCGATCTCGTCGAGGGTAAAGGGTCGATCGCGTTCCAGGGTCACGGCGCCACGCGCCACCCCATCGTCGAGGCAGGGTACGCTGACCACCGAAGGAACACCGCCGAGGGCGACCAGCTCCTGATGGGCCAGCTGGACACCGCCATCGTGCCGCCCTGCCGCACCTTCCACGGGAGGACAAGCCACGCTGGCCAACTGGTCGAGCGCCTCATCCATCGCCGCCGCCGTGGCCTTCACTCGATTCATCTTGCGATTGAACTGGGCGCTGTGGGAAATCTGCAACACGCGACAACTGGCACCGCGGCGCCAGCCGAGGCTTACGCGTTCGGCACCGAACTGCTCGGCCAGACGGGTCACCAGCTGTGCCGAGGCTGCGGCGAAGGTAGCCTCCGACAGCACGCCGGCCAGCAGGGACAGGCGGTCCCCGAGTACCGCCTGGTGTCGCAGCATGTCTTCTTGCCGCTCACTCATCAGGTCCCGTTCCAGCGCAGCGACACCTTCCTCGAGTCGCTGCATCAGTGGCACCAGGGACTGACGTGCCCGCGCCACACCGTCGTCGGAGGTGTCGCGCAGGCCTGGCGGAATCGCCAGGCTCAGCGCTACCGCGCCTGCCACCTCGCCATCCATGCTCACCGGATAGCCGATGCCCAGGTGCGCCTCATTCAGTTGGCTGACCATGCCACTGGCCACCTCGGCGACCTCACTTGCCAGCGCCAACAGTGCCTCGCCGGCGCCCTCGCCCTCGCTGAGGCCCGGCCACAGCGCCACTGGCTCGATGCCGGATCGCCCACGCCACGCCATCAATCCCTCGACCAGCCGCACCTCATCGACAGCGCCGCTGCGCTCACAGTGCCGGGCCAGCCAGTGCTGCATCCGTTCACGCATGGACGCTTCAACGTCGCCCCTTGCCTCGTCTAGCAGCATACCGCTCCCGCTGGCCCGTTCAGGCCCCTCATCAAGGTGTCAATCAAGACGTCTCCTCATCGTCATCCTTGCGCAGCCGACGCCATTGCTCGGCGGCCTGTTCACGTCGAAGCGTCTTGAGTCTGTCGGTGTGGTCGGTGGACGACGTCATGGCTCGGGCGACACCCCAGCCAGCGCCGGCCAGCGCCGCTGCCAGGCCACCCAGTGCCGAACTGCCCATGGCATCTTGCTGTTCGGCAGGGTCGGACGCATCTGCCTCGCTCGACACCTTGGGCGATACCTCAGTCGACGCCGGTGAGCCTGCCGCCTGTGGCGACTGTTCCAGAGTTGCGTCATCGACCGACGGTGCCGCCTCGAGCGACTCACTACCCTCCGCAGCGTCTGGCGCAGTTGGCACGCTGCCGGCAGCCGGGGGAGCGGCGAACAGCGGCAAGCCGCTGATCATGCCACCGCGACTGTCATGGTGGGCCGCCCAACCAGCGACAACACCACGTAGATCCTCGGGTCCCTGACTCGGAGCCACCGCTGCCGGACGGTTGTTCGAGACCATCGCCTCGCCCAGGGCGAACGCGGTGCGATCCATCCAGTTCCAGGCGGCCAGGCGGCCGCCTGGCTCCTGCTCACGGTAGAGGTTCTGCTGCGCACCGCGCACCAGATCCAGCTTGCCCTGAGCCAGGGTCACGATGGAGGTGACACGCTCGACCTCCGGCACGTTCGTCGAACCGGCAGAGGCCACACTCAACCGTACTCGGCCATATTCGCCGATCAGGATGTCGAAGCCGTAGTCACCACCGAAGCCGTCGAAGCCGGCACCGCCCATCGCCACATCGTGGCCCAGTCCGGTCAGGATGACGTCGTCGCTACCTTCGAAGTTATCGATGGTCTCGATAGTGATCAGCCCTGGCACGCGAGTCACCCGAGCGAAATCGCCCATCAGAATATCGTTACCGGCGCCGCCCTCGAGCGTGTCCTGGCCACCACCACCCAGCAGCACATCGCGATCGATGCCGCCAATCAGGTGATTGTCGCTGCGCAGGGCAATATTGCCGGTTTCCGCCAGGCGGTAACGGCCGGTGGTATCACTGAGAATGCGGCCGTCATCGGCGATGGCCACGGTCTCGCCGCCGGCGTTGACAAGGGTATCGGCGCCGACACCGCCAATCGCCTGATCCCGGCCCACTCCCAGCAGGATGACGTCATCCCCACCGGTGCCCTGGCGCCGATCGAGGCTCTTCACCTCCTGGCGAACACCATCTTGTGCGGTGATCGACCCATTGTCCCCAATGACCACGTTGTCGCCGCCAAGGGCACTGATGCGTTCACCACCAAACCCGCCGATGATCCAGTCATCACCTTTGCCGGTAGTGATGATATCTACCCCGCCGATGGCGAAATGAAGGGACGCAAAGGACGTCACCACGCCATTGGCGTCGAACAGTACCTCGGCGTGATCACCCGCTACCTTGTCAGCACCAGCGGCGGAGGTGATGACATCGTCGCCTTCGGCGCCGATCACCAGGTTGCCACCGCTGCCGACACTGACGCTATCCGCCGCGCCGTGGCCGTGCGCCAGCGAACGCGCGCTCACCAGATGTCCCGCTGCGTTCCACTCCAGGCGACCGAGGTCGGCAAGCACCGTGCTGGTCTGATCACCCGTAATGATGACATCGCTGCCCGCACCACCGACGATCTCATTGCGACCGGCATTGACGCCGATGCGATCCTGTCCCGCCACCGCCGATGCGGTACTGGTCATCGTCCTCAACACCGAGGTGTCGTCCCACTGGAGTCGCCCATTGTCACCGATCAACTGGTGACGACTGGTGGCCGAGGCGGTGGTGATCGAAAGCCGATCATCGCCAGCGCCGCCGATGGCCGTGACCGAACCGGCATTCACCTCGAGGGTGTCGTCACCGCCGATGGCAGTCGCACTGGAGGCGGCGCTCAACAACACTCCGCTGGCACTCTGGCGCAGAGAACCGTTATCGCCAAACAGCAGGTGACGGGCGTCGACCGATGCTGCGCTGATCTCGATGGTGTCCGCACCGGCGCCACCCAGAGCGGTGACCGAACCCGACTCGACAGCCACACGATCGGCGCCGCCGACGTTGGGCGTCAGACTATCGCCGTTGACCAGCACGCCGACGTCGGTCCAGCTCAGGGTGCCGCGATCGGCCAGCACCACATGGCGCGCCCCGTCGCCGGCCTTGACGATCTCGATCAGGTCACTGCCCACCCCACCGATGACCACGGAGTGGCCACCGCTCAAGCGAATGCTGTCGTCCCCGCCGCGGGTATTCAGCATAGCCTCCGTCTCGCTGGCGGCAGTATCGGACGCCAGGCGGGAAGTCGCACTGACCAGGACACCCGCGGCGTTCCACTCAAGCAGACCATGGTCACCGATCGCCACGCTGGCACTGCGCACAGGCGAGGCGACAGCCACGCTGTCATTGCCACCGGTGCTGAGGCTGTCACTGCCTTCTCCGCCGATCAGGACGTTGCGACCATCACCACCGTCAAGACGATCCGCTGCCCCATTGGCGCTTGGCAGCGTGACCAGTTCACGCACCTGGGTGCCCACCACGTCCAGCCGGGCGTAGTCGCCCACCAGCAGGTCATCACCGCTGCGACCGCCGCTGGTCGAGCTGCCACCGTAAAGCACGTCAGACCCGCCACCCCCCAGCAGCAAGTCATTGCCCTCGCCGCCGAACAGTCGGTCGCCTCCGTCGTGGATACTGTCCTTGAGCACCAGCGTGGCACCACTGGACAGATCGTTCACCACCTTCAAGGTAACCTTGGCGTTGTCACCGATCAGCCAGTCGGAAGCGCCGCCTCCGCTCAGGACGTCGTTGCCACTGCCACCGATCAACAGGTTGTCGCCGCCGCTGACGCTCAAGCTGTCATCGCCGCCCGACGCCATGTCGACGCCTTCCACCGCGATCACCCGCTGACTATCGAGCAGTCGCAGGCCCGCCTCTCCGGGGCGAGCCTCCAGCTGGATCACGCCGTGGTCCCCCAGCAGGATGTCGTTGCCTCCTCCAGTACTCAGCACGTCATCACCGGCTGTGAGGCTATCTCCGGTCGGATGGGCAATCGCTGCGGCGCTGGCATGCACCGTCATCACCGTATCGGCCTGGCTGAGGCGTCGGGAAACATCCACGTCGATGCCACCATCGCCGTACAGATGGTTGTTACCGCCCTTTTCATCACTCAGACGGTCATCGCCGGATCCACCAAACAGCTGGTCATCACCGAGGCCGCCAATCAGCGTATCCGCGCCGGCGCCACCCACCAGCACCACGCCACCGATGGCCTGACTGGCGTCCAGCAGATTATCACCGGCCTCCAGGAACGGCTGAGCCAGCAGCGTCGGCCGGCCGCCGACGGCGCTGTAGCGCTCGCCACTGCGAGAGGTATCGCCGAACACCACCAGCGGCATCTGCCACTGATAGCCACCGCTCACCCGGATGTGGTCATCACCGCCGCCACCGTGAACCACACTAAGCGGCATTTCACGAATGACACGGCCACTGCTGGCACTCACCACTCCGTCGAGCACCAGCGCCCCGGCGCTGGTGATGTCGCGAATCAACAGACGCTGTTCGCCGACCAGTACGCTGTCACCAGCGCGGAAGCCATCTGCGTACCAGCTGCCGGCACTACGATTCAGCTGGGAAACACCCGCCACCGTCTGTGCCTGCCAGTCGCCGTCGAAGGCCACCGGATCGGCATCGATGGCAAGCTGATCATCGCCTGCCCCCATCAGCGCCTCGAAGACCTCGACACCGTGGAAATGAACCCCTCGCTCGGTATCGATGGTACCGCCCACACCATTGTCCTGGGACAGCACACCTTCACTCATGCCGAGCCCGCTGACCCGCTCGGCACCAATGACACCAGACAGGTCGGCCACGCTGGCATCCACGTGCAGCACCAGGTTGTCGCTATCCTCATGCGCGGTGCCGGAGGTCTCGGCGGCCAGCGCGCTGACACCTTCAGAAGGTAGCATCAGCGGCACAGACGGCACCGGCGTATCGGCGACAGTGCCCCCTTCGACGATCAGCGGTCCCTGAATGTCGGACAGACGCCGTTCGGTGACAAACTGCATGCCCGCCTCGACCGGAGCCCGATATCGGGTCTCCGCCACCACCTCGACGGCCACCTTGTCGGCCCAGTTGCTGGCGTCGAACACCACCGCAGGTGTGGTGACGGAGGTCAGCGTCAGGCTGTCACCGACCCAGCTTCCCAGGGTATCGTCGGACATCAGGTGCAGCCTTCCCTGGGCATCGATGTGGTTGATCCGCAGACGCCCGGCAATGCTCGATCCCGAGCCATCTTCCAGGCTCAGGTAGCGCCCGGTCTGGGCCCCCAGCGATGCCCAGTCGCCACCTTCCAGGACCAGAATCGCCCCGGCTCCCTGCGCGGCCAGCACCGTCACGCTGCGCTCACCGTCGAACAGGGTATCCAGCACGATGCGCCCACCCAGGGGGAACTCGGTCTGGCCATCGCTGTTGAGATGGACCCTGACCTCAGCGCTCGGCGCCTTGGTCAGCCTCAGGGTGTAGCTGTCGCTGCCGCCCAGGGTAGAGACTCGGGTACCGCCATCCGACTGCTCCACCACCAGCCCAGCGCTGTCATCGTCGTGGACGCTGACGTCGACCTTGCTCGAGGCTCGCTCGGCAAACGAGCTGGCCTGCCCCAGATTGCTGGAGATATCGAAGCCCAGCTGGGCGTCGATCCGGTCTTCGATGTCGGTGTTGCCGAGCGCCTCCAGCACAAGCGTCTGGGGCTTGTCCCAGTTGGAGGCATCGAAGCTCAGGGTGGCGCCGTGCTTTGCCACCAGACGACCGCCGAAGGCCGACAGATCCACGCTGACCGTGATCACCTCACCGGCCTGGGGCGCCACCGACAGGCGCACTTCGAGGCTGCCGGACTGAGCCGACGCACCCTCGCCTTCGATCACCTGGAGTCGATCCTGGGCCGTGGACACCACCACATCTCCGCGCGTCGCATCGAATACCGTGATCTCGGTATCGGCGATGGGCTGATCCAGCAGCGAGGCCAACGCCTGGGGCAACGGAGACGACGAGGGCGTCTCGACCTGGGCCAGATAGCTGATCGCCACCTGTCGAGTCCCTTCGACCAGACCATCGGTCGGCGCCTTGACGAATATCTGCTGGCGCGGTGACCAGCTGCCCCCGGTGAACACGAAGTCCACGGTGATCGCCTGGGAAAACTCGCCCAAAGCGTCGAGTGACAGAAGCAGCGTCTCGGCCGACGCCGCGCCCGCCGCGTGACGGTCCTGAGTCGACGCCATGCTGGCCGACAGTGTCAGCGTCACCCTGCTGCCCTCGGCGATACCGGAGATCGGCAGGTTCGTCGACAGCCAGTAAGCGGCAGCGTCGCCGCCTTCCACCACCCGCGTCGCCCCACCGGGCTGCTCGACCAGGATGGCACCGTGCTCGGGGCTAGCCACCTGCACCGTCAGCGCCTCGGCCAGAAGATTTGCGTAGGCCTCGTCAGCGGACACCGTGCCATGGCCCACCAGGCTGCTGGCACCCCTGGCGTCAATCGCCTTCACCTCGCCGCTGACGTCCCCCGCCACCTGGATCTGGTCACTGCCGAGACCACCGATGACCTCAGTCAGTACGCTTTCGCGGGTGCTCAGCACCTGAATCCGATCGTCTCCCGCTCCGGCCTCGACGCGCACACGCTCGAGATCGTCATGGGACAGATTGAGCCCAGCGCCAAACACGGCACCCGCGGTGATCACGAAGTTGTCCTCGGCGCTGCTGCCGAAGGCACTCAGACTGTCGTAGCCGTCTTCGCCATCAAGTGCCAGAGGCGCCTGGGTGGCGTAGACCTGATACTGATCGTTGCCCTGGCCCCCCAGCACGCTCATTGCCTGGCCGTTGCCTCGACTGACAAAGCCGTCGCCGGCCTGGGTCACCGCGATATCATCGCCCACGACGACGCCCGAGGCGTAGACGCCCGCGCTGGCCGTGCCTACAGGGTTCGGATGCTCGCCGTACTGCTGGCCAATCTCGAAGCGATCGTCGCCGCGACCTCCGTCCAGCGTCATCACGGTCGATGAGCCATCGACCACGAAGCGGTCGGCGCCGTCGTGGCCATTGATGGTCACCCGGGCGTTGATGCTGGCCCCCACATCGATACGCTCCACGGCGCTGCCAGCCTCGGCCAGGCGCGCAACGAAGTTGTCGCGGACCAGGAACAGATCGCCCGTGGTAGACGCCGTCGTCTGGGCCCGGACCATACTGCCGTCATAGTTGTCGTAGCCACGACCTTCGATGAACAGGGAGTCCGCTCCGGCATTGCTGGCACCGCTGTCGAGAACGCGAATGCGGTAGTCGCCCTGATCCGCCTGGCGCGTGACAATCCGGTGCTCGTCGCTGCCGGAACCACCATCCAGGGTCAACAGCGCCTGGCGATCATTGAGCTCCACCACGGTCAGACGATCCTTGCCGCCGTCGCCGGCCACCAGCATGGCGCCCACCAGGGTATCGGCATGGATCAACATGTCGTCGTTGCCGCTGCCACCCCGGAAGCCCATGTCGTCGGTCACCGCGATATCGCCGTGCACATGCAGAATATCGTTGTCGTCGCCCAGATCGACGGCGATTGACCCTGCGCGATGCCGGCCATCGAAGAGCAGACGATCGTCTCCCGCACGAGTCACCACCGTCAGGCTGTCGGCAAACTGCCATTGACCCAGGAAGGACACCAGATCGTCGCCATCCCCGCTGTCTACCGACAAGGTGTCGGCCCGGTGATCGCCATTGAAGGTAACAGTATCGGTACCGGCACCAGAGGTGACCTTGGCCGCGGTGGTGACGGTCAGGCCTTCGGTCACGCCCAGGGTATTGGCGCCCTCGCCCATGGCGAGGGAGAGCGAGCCGGCCTGGATGCTGGCGTCGAAGGTGATGCGGTCATCGCCCTCTCTGGTCGTCACATCAAAGGCGTTGGTCACGCCCAGTGAGTTGTTGACGGACAGCACGTTATTCCCGGCGCCTAGCGCCAGACTCAGCGAGCCCGCCTGATGGGTGCCGTTGAAGGTGACGGTGTCCACACCCGATCCGGCGGTGACACTGGCCGCTGCGGTGACCGTCAAGTCTTCTGTCACGTCCAGGGCGTTGGCACCCTCGCCCATGGCGAGGGAGAGCGAGCCGGCCTGGATACTGGCGTCGAAGGTGATGCGGTCATCGCCTTCTTCGGTTGTCACACCAAAGGCGTTGGTCACCGTCAGGCTGTCTTTAACGGACAGCACGTTATCGCCGGCGCCCAGCGACAGACTCAGCGAGCCGGCCTGATGGGTGCCGTTGAAGGTGACGGTGTCGACGCCGGAGCCGGCGGTGACACTGGCCGCTGCGGTGACGGTAAGGTCTTGGGTCACGTCCAGGGTGTTGGCACCCTCGCCCATGGCGAGGGAGAGCGAGCCGGCCTGGATGCTGGCGTCGAAGGTGAAGCGGTCATCGCCTTCTTCGGTCGTCACACCAAAGGCGTCGGTTACCGTCAGGCTGTTTTTGACGCTCAGCACGTTATTCCCGGCGCCCAGCGCCAGGCTCAGCGAGCCGACCTGATGGGTGCCGTTGAAGGTGACGGTGTCGACGCCGGAGCCGGCGGTGACACTGGCCGCTGCGGTGACGGTGAGGTCTCGAGTCACGCCCAGGGTGTTGGCGCCCTCGCCCATGGCGATGGAGAGCGAGCCGGCCTGGACGCTGGCGTCGAAGGTCAGGGAGTCATCGCCCTCTTCGGTCGTGACATCAAAGGCGTTGGTTACCGTCAGGCTGTCTTTGACGCTCAGCACGTTATCGCCGGCTCCCAGCGACAGACTCAGCGAGCCCGCCTGATGGGTGCCGTTAAAGGTAACGGTGTCGACGCCGGTGCCAGCGATGACACTGGCCGCTGCGGTAACGGTGAGGTCCTCGGTCACGCCCAGGGTGTTGGCACCCTCGCCCATGGCGATGGAGAGCGAGCCGGCCTGGATGCTGGCGTCAAAGGTGATGCGGTCATCGCCACCCGTGGTTTCGACATCGAAGGCGTTGGTCACGCCAAGTGAGTTGTTGACGCTCAGCACGTTATCGCCGGCGCCCAGCGACAGGTTCAGCGAGTCCGCCTGATGGCTGCCGTTGAAGGTGACGGTGTCGACACCGGAGCCGGCGGTGACACTGGCCAGACCATCGACGGTCAGGTCTTGGGTCACGTCCAGGGTGTTGGCGCCCTCGCCCATGGCGAGGGAGAGCGAGCCGGCCTGGATGCTGGCGTCGAAGGTGAAGCGGTCATCGCCTTCTTCGGTCGTCACACCAAAGGCGTTGGTTACCGTCAGGCTGTCTTTGACGCTCAGCACGTTATTCCCGGCGCCCAGCGACAGACTCAGCGAGGCGGCCTGATGGGTGCCGTTAAAGGTGACGCTGTCCACACCCGATCCGGCGATGACACTCGCCGCTGCGGTGACGGTAAGGTCTCGAGTCACGTCCAGGGTGTTGGCGCCATCGCCCATGGCGATGGAGAGCGAGCCGGCCTGGATGCTGGCGTCAAAGGTGATGCGGTCATCGCCCTCTCTGGTCGTGACATCGAAGGCGTTGGTCACGCCCAGTGAGTTGTTGACGGACAGCACGTTATTCCCGGCGCCCAGCGCCAGGCTCAGCGAGTCCGCCTGATGGGTGCCGTTAAAGGTGACGCTGTCCACACCCGATCCGGCGGTGACTTCGGCCAGACCATCGACGGTAAGGTCTCGAGTCACGTCCAGGGTATTGGCGCCCTCGCCCATGGCGATGGAGAGCGAACCGGCCTGGATGCTGGCGTCGAAGGTCAGGGAGTCATCGCCCTCTCCGGTCGTCACATCAAAGGAGTTGGTTACCGTCAGGCTGTCTTTGACGCTCAGCACGTTATTCCCGGCGCCCAGCGCCAGGCTCAGCGAGCCCGCCTGATGGGTGCCGTTAAAGGTAACGGTGTCGACGCCGGAGCCGGCGGTGACTTCGGCCAGGCCGTCGACGGTAAGGTCTCGAGTCACGTCCAGGGTGTTGGCGCCATCGCCCATGGCGATGGAGAGAGAACCTGCCTGGATGCTGCCATCGAAGGTGATGCGGTCATCACCACCCGTGGTTTCGACATCAAAGGCGTCGGTCACGCCCAGTGAGTTGTTGACGGACAGCACGTTATCGCCGGCGCCCAGCGCCAGGCTCAGCGAGCCTGCCTGGTGGGTGCCGTTAAAGGTGACGGTGTCCACACCAGCGCCGGCGGTGACACTGCCCAGGCCGGTGACGGTGAGGTCTTCGGTCACGCCCAGGGTGTTGGCACCCTCGCCCATGGCGATGGAGAGCGAGCCGGCCTGGATGCTGGCGTCGAAGGTGATGCGGTCGTCGCCACCAGTGGTTTCGACATCGAAGGCATTGGTGACGGTGAGTGTGTCGCTTACGCTCAGGACGTTATCGCCGGCGCCCAGCGACAGACTCAGCGAGCCGACCTGATGGGTGCCGTTGAAGGTAACGGTGTCGACGCCTGCGTTGCCGTCGATTCTCAGGCTCGCCGCCTCGACACTACCCTCGATAGTGACGCTATTGTCACCATCGCCGCCGGCAATGTTGAGTTGCTGGGCGATGTCCAGGCTACCCTGCTGGGTCAGCGCATCATTGCCGGCGCCCAGCGCCACACTCATGCTGTCGGCTTTCAGGCTTGCACCCGCCGCGATCAGTACCGTCTGGCGCTTGTCACCTCCTTCCAGAGTGATATCACCGGCCACTGTCCAGTCACCACGCAATTCGACCTTGGCCTCCGGCGTGTCCCGGAAGGCGGGCTGGTCTTCATCTGGCGTGTCGACCTTCATCACCACATGGCGCGCGGCCTTCACGATGATGTCGTTGGCCTTGAATAGCAGATCGTCGCCCGCGGTCATCAGGATGTCGCGACCGGCATCCAGCGTCACCCCTGCCTCGATGTGCAGGTAGTCTTCGTTGTCATTGGCGTCAGAGGTGTTTTCCCTGGCCGTCAGCACGATATCGCCATCAGCCGAAACGATATCCTCGGTCACCGTGATCGGACTGTTGGCGGTTATCTCGATATCGCCGGTGGCCGTCAGTCCCAGACCATGGATGGTCAGATGTCCGGTGTTGTTGAGGTAGACCTTGCCGTCGCGGGACTGGCCTTCCAGGGTACCGATACGGGAGGTCAGCACCTTGCTCTTGGTACCCACGTCCTTGACCGCGATCAGACGTACCCCGGCGGTCAACAGGTTGAACGTCTCGTTGGCACCCAGGGCGCTGTAGATGGCGCCCTGCGAGAACACGAACGCCAGTGCATCGGTGGAGCCCGCCGGCCCCGCCTGCACGGTTCCCAGCCGCAGATCACCCTTCACCTCACGCACGAACACGGAATCGGCGCTATCGATATCGACGCGCCCCGCGGTGTCATCGGTGACCAGCGCCAGCAGGCGATCGGCGGCGCCGACTCCGCCGAAGCCGGTCTCGAGCTGCAGCGTTTTCGCCTCGATGTCGCCGCGGAATTCATCGGCATGGGTCGCGATGATGGAGTTGAGCGCGCTGAGTTCGACCCGCTCCCCCCCCTTGATATGGCCGACCCTGAGATTGCCATCCACCGCCGCCAGGTAGACGTCTTCGCCGGCATCGACGGTGACGACACCATCGCCGCGCGTGGCCAGCTCGATGGCGTTGGTCGCCTGGCCCACGCTGTCGCCGGCGATCAAGGTGACATTGTTGGCCAACACCTTGAGCAGGTCATGGTTCAGCCCGTCGATGATGCTGCCCGCGGCCTTCAGCCACAGGTCGCCGCGCTCGGTGAACAGGGTCGAGATCGCCAGATCCCCCTCGATCTCGTGCAGCGAGATATCGCCCTGAGCGCGTGCGGTCAGGGTGGCGGCATCGGTCAGGGCCAGCTTGAGCGGTGCACTGGCGCCGGAACCGATCTGCCCGCTGGCCGCTTCCAGCACCAGATCCGAGGTGCGTATGACCAGGTCGGCACCGGAGGACGTGGCCGCCAGGATCGATCCGGACACCTTGACCCTGGCGTCCTGTCCGGCCACCAGCTTGGCCAGGCGAATATCGGTCTCCGACACCACGTAGGCCGAGTTGGCGGCGGTGATAAAGGTATCGCCTGCGTTTTCGATGGCGAAGTCATCGATCAGGTTGATCGAGATGTAGCGAATCAACTGCTCACCGCTACTGACCTGGGTCTGGGGGTCCAGCAACACCGTTGCCAGCTCCACCTGGGCACCAAGCTCGCCGACCACCTCCAGCGCGGTGGACAGCTCCAGCGTGCCGCCGCTTATCGCGGTCACGGTGTAGTAACGTCCATTCTCGGTCACATTGAGCGACTTGCCGGCAAGATCGACGGCCTCGCCCACCTTGAACACGCTGGTATCCCAGCTCTGCCCGTCGGTGCGCACCAGCTTGACCGTGGTCACGCCCTGGTCGCGCTGGATATCAAGGAAGTCCACCACGGCGCTCTGTGGCGCCTGCTTGAGGTAGGTGACATCGGCCCGTTCGGCGGCGGACAGCAGTACCCGCTGCTCGTCGGAGAGCCCGGTCAGCCCACCTGACATGTCGAGCAGCTCGCGTCCGCGGGCCACACCGACACTGTCGCCGGCGATCAGGGTGATATCGCCCCCGGCAATCACGTTGGGTTCCTGAATCTCGGTGCGAGTATCGGTGGTTTCCTGCAACAGGCCCGCGCCGATCAGCGACAGCAGCTCCTGCTCGGTCCACACCTTGATGCTGCCGCGCACCTGCTCCTTCTCTGCCGCGCTAAGGGTGACCTTGAAGCTTGCGTCCTGGTACTCGGTCGCACTGCCGTAGACGTCATACAGCTCGTGGTAGATATCGGTGCGATCGGACTCGATGCCCGTGAGGCGAGCCTCGATCTGGGCGTCGTCGAGACCCTGGTCGGCGAAACGCTGACGATAGGCGTCACGCTCCGCCTGGGACAGCCTGATCACCTGATCGCTGGCGTAGAACGCCACACGCCGGTAGGTCAAGGTGTTGCCCTGGGCCACGCCAGCCCCGGAGGCCAGGATCAACCCTTCTGCGCTGAGGTCGGTCAGACTGTCGATGGTGAAGTAGCTGCCATCGGCCCGATAGAAACGATGCTCGACGCGGGCATCACCGGCGGCGATGTCCGGCGCGCTGAGGCGCAGCTCGTCACGTACTTCCAGGGTGCCGCCGCTACCATCGCTGATCTGACGCACAAGACCGAGCAGGATGGCCCCGCTGTCGACGCTGAGCACACTGTAGCTGGTGCCATCGGCCAAGCCGCCGATCCAGTCGTCGGAGGTTGCCTGGCGGTAGTTCCAGTAGGTGTTGTACTCCTGGGTCTTGCGGGTTGCCAGGTCGTCCTGGGCGTCCTGAATCTTCTGCTCGGCGGCGCTGCCGACCAGATTGAGCTGTGACCAGACGCCGTCACGCAATTGCTCGACCGTACGTTCATCGACCGTGGCGGCGTCATTGCGGTCGAGCAGATTCCCCGCGGCACGCACCCAGACGTCGCCCAGGCGGCTTTCGACCCGTTCGATCCCCAGGTCCCCGCTGAGCTGATCGATGGCAATATCGCCACCGGCCACGGCATTGAGACGGCCATCGGCGTGCTGGGCCAGGGTCAGGGGGGCGGCCAAGGAGCCGATCGCATCGTCGGCCGCCAGACTCAGGTTGTTGCCCTTGACGTGGACACCGCCAAGGGCACTGCCCGCCTTGAGTGAGCCTTCGGCAGACAGGCTGACGTCGCCCCAGCCGCTGTGGGCGCGCAGCACGATCAGGTCAGCGTTTTCGTGCGCCAGATTCAGCGGACCACGCTCGGTCACGGCGTCCACCGTCATGGTCATCGCCGCAGCGCCGCCAGCGCCCTCGATGGACAGGAGCTTCAACGCCGAACCATCACCGATACCGTCCGCTGCGCGCAATACCACGCTGGCGCCGGAGACCCGCACATCACGGGTCGGGTCATTGTAGTGAAGAATCTGGCCATCGCTGTCGATGCGTGTCTCGCCGTTGTAGTTGGCCAGATCCCCGAGCACCACCACGTCGCCCACCGAATCGATATTGATCGAACCCGTAGCCTGGCCGAAGAAGCTGATATCCACCGACTTGTTGGCGGCCACCGAGTGGGTGTGCAGGATCTGACTCGACTGTTCCTGGACGAACTTGGCGTAGTGGGTCTTCTTGCCATACCAGGTGCTGGTCGACCACTTGTCGACGAGCTGCGGATCGGTCCACTCGCTGGCATTGACCTCGCTCTTGTTGTACTGATAGCCGGACTCGCTGCTGGTATAGAAGTAGGACAGCGAATCCTGCAGGCGCCCAGGCGATATCTCGGATTCGCCCCAGTTCAGGGTATCCGGGTCGGCGGCAAAGGCGTCGATTCCCGCCCAGGCGCTGGAGGCGGTCTGAGCATAACGTCGCTTGGAGCTGTCCTGGACCACGCTGAAGCCGTAGCGCACATCACTGTCCGGCGTATAGCTGTAGGTCTTGCCAGGATCGGCGAAGTCGTAGCGATACTCGGTCACCAGGGGATTGGTACTGGAACCCTTGTACTTGTCGGCGATCCGTAGATAGCCCTCGCCATGACGGCTGACGTCGAGATCCCCCACCGCCAGGGTGTAGGAAGTGTTGTTGGTGATATTGATCGCACCATAGCCCCCCAGCACCTCAAGCTTGCCGTTGCCGGTATTGGCGATGTGACCGGTGATATCCAGCTTGCCGCCGCTGATGGCAAGGCCGGTGACCTCTATCTGGCGAGTATGGCCATTGAAGATCACCAGGGCGTCGCCGGAGGACGCCGACAGCGTCAGGTTACCGCTGGAGCCGCTGCGGATGTGGTCGGCGATACGCTGGGCATCGGCGGCGCCGATGGTCAGGTCGTAGCCGTCGACGCCGGCACGAATATAGCCGTTGAGGTTGACGTATTCGGCATCGATGACGATGCTGCGCGCCTCCACTTGTGGGCTCGCGCTAGCGCTGTTGGCGATCGCGGATAGCGCATCAGCGTCCAGCGCCCCTGCGCCATCGTCGCCATCGGCTCGCACCGCGGCAGCATCCGCATTACCCCCGGGGTTGAACTGTGACAGCCCCTTGATCGTCAGTTCGCCCGGCGAGCTCAACAGGATGCTTTCAGCGCGCATCTCGTTTTCCACCGAGATGGATCCCTTGGCGTAGCCGATCAGCTCACCGGAAATATTGCGGGTCAGCCCACCGAACACCAGGCTCGAGGGCGGAGCGGTGTCAAAGATTCGTCGGTCGTAGAGCGACTCCGCGTCGCTGTAGCCAAGCGCCCCCATCAGCACGTCGCGGATCTTCTTCTGGTTGGCGTCGTCCTCGCTGAAGGCAACACCGTAGCTGTTGACCACGGTGATGCGCGGCTGGCCATTCTGAGCGCCAGGGTCTCCCTCCACCTTCAAGCCGGCGCTCACGCTCGCGTTGATGGCGTCGATCTCGGCGCTGGAAGCCACCTGGGTCAGGTTCAGGTAGAGCCCCCCGGTAACCTGGGGAATCTCGATATCGCCCAGTACCATGCGCGAGGGCGCCTTGTTGAGGATGGTGATGCTGGCGTCGGTGGGCGCCTCGACAACGCCGTCACCGCTCAAGTCGTCGGCGTAGACGTAGACCGCCCCCGCCTGGGCCCAGACGTCATCCAGGGTGATGGTCAATTCGTCCACCCGACTGACGATCAGCTGGCCGTTGACCTTCTCGCCATAGCCTTCATCGACCAGGGCCTGCTCGAGGCGCGCGATCTCGCCCTGGTAGAAGTCGACCAGCCGGGTATTGCCGGAGTTGCGATAGACGTTGTATGCCTCGCGAATGCGTTGAAGTTCGTCGACCAGTCCGCTCTGACCCGGAGTGACGCTCACCGCGAAACCAATATCGTCATGGCCGGATTCGGCCACGATATAGTTGCCACTATTGGCCACCTTGGCCGCTAGCTGGTCCTCGAGGGCTGCCATTTCGGCTTCTTTCTGGGTGCGCTCGGCGGGGGTCAGGCTGGTGCTGTTGAGCGCTTCTGCGAGGGCATTGATGCGCGAATTGAGATCCGCGATGTCTTGCTGTTCCTGCGTTACGTCGATCACCCCGAGCACCAGCGTCTTGTGGCGCCCCAGGCCGGTTTCCACCCGGCCGTCGATAATCACGTCGGCGTCGGCGTCGGTCTCGACATCGCCGTCCACCAGTTGAGCGCCGCCGCTGCCGAGGGCGGCGTCGATGGCGCTGCCCACCGCCGACAGCCAGTTGACGCCCTTGGCCCGCGCCTCCATGTCGCTGAAGCCAAAGCGCTCGGTAAAAAGCAGGATATCCCGCGCACCGATGACCTCGGCCCCGCTTGCCACCTCGATGCGGTTGGTCTGGTCCATCTTGGCCAGGGCGTTGAGGTCATCGATCGGAATGATGCTGCCGGCGAAGCTGTCGAGCACCGCGCTGACCGCGTAGCGATCACGCTCGCCCTGGGCACTGCCACCGGCCACGATATCGATATTGCCAAGCGCGGACACCTTGGCACCACCGCGCACGGTGACCCTGTTGTCCGGAGTCACCACCACCTTGGCGCTGCCCACCCCGACGGTGGCCGCGCCATAGGTATCCATCAGCAGGGTCGCCGCCAGGTCGCCGCCGCCACGGGCCGACATCAGCAGTTCGCCCTGGCTGACCAGCTCGGCGTTGCTCTTGATCTCGACGCTGGCGGCCAGATTGGTGGTCAGGATGTCCACCGTGATACCGGCGCCGGAGGCCAGGCCGCCGGCGGTCAGGTTGACCTTCTCCTTGAACACCACCTGGTTCTTCGCCGCCAGGCGCAGATCACCGTCACTGGTGTGCAGGTACGCACCCGCACCGACCACCACTCGGGTATTCAGATCGAGACGGGCGACGCTGGAGGCGCCGGCGCCGGCCACCGCACCACCGGCCACCCCACGGATATTGCCATCGTCGGTGCCTGCCAGACGCTGCTTGTCCAGCCGGGTATCGCTGAATACGTCGATCGCCGCAGCCTTGACCAGCGCCTTGTCACCGACCTCGGCCAGGGTATTGGCGGTAATCCAGTAGCGCGACTCGGCACCGCTTCCGGCGAACACGCCCCCGGAGACACTCATGATGCGGGCGTCGACGTCGAAGCTCTGATCGGCGTGTACGGTCAGCAGGCCGCTGTTGCCGGCAGCCTTCACCAGCAGCAGTTCGGCGGCGCCGATCAGCGCTTCGGTGGTGGCATGCTGGGTGACGTGGGTGGCGGCGCCGGCGCC
>NZ_JAMXRY010000067.1:0-22256 GCF_024124525.1 Halomonas sp. OfavH-34-E
GGATCTCCGCCGCCCGCCGCGAGATCGCCGTCCTGCACGTGGCCGAGCCGATGGAGCAGTACATGGCCACGCTGGTGGACGCCACCCGTCACCCGGCGGACTTCAGCGACGACCTGGCCCGCTACATCGAACTCGGCGCCAGCCCGCGCGCCTCGCTGGCGCTCGACCGTTGCGCCCGCGCCCACGCCTGGCTCGAAGGCCGCGACTACGTGGATCCGGTGGACGTCCAGCAGGTGGCACCTGAGGTGCTGCGCCACCGCATCGGGCTGAGCTTCGAGGCCCAGGGCCAGGGCTTCAGCGCCGACGACGCGGTCGCCACCCTGCTTGGCTGCGTGGCGCTACCCTGAGGCCTGGTCTCGTGCAAACCCGGTCCGTACACGCTTTCTAGCCGCCAGACTTCGCCACGGCTTTAGCCTCGCCCCGGCAAGGGACGGATCCCTGGACAAGAGGTATAGATGCGCCTGCCATTCGCCAGACACCCGGCTTCCCGGACGGTGCCCGGCTCCACGGAGCGGACCACGCTGGATCCGCGCGTGCACCTGGACCTTGCGCAGCTGACGGCGCTGGAACCCCAGGGCCGCCGCCTGCGACTGCTGCCGCGCCAGCCGGCTCGCAGCGTGCTCAATGGCCGCCATGGCTCGCACCTCCGGGGGCGCGGCCTGGACTTCCTTGAATTACGCGATTATCAGCCATCGGACGACGTGCGCAACATCGACTGGCGGGTCACCGCGCGCACCGGCACTCCCCATGTACGGGTGTTCACCGAAGAGCGCGATCGCCCCGCCCTGTTGGTGGTCGACCAGCGCATGTCGATGTTCTTCGGCAGCCGCCACGCCATGAAGTCGGTCACCGCCGCCGAAGCCGCCGCGCTGCTGGGCTTCGCGGTGCTGGAGCAGGGCGACCGGGTCGGCGGCATCGTGGTCAGCGACGAGGCCGTCGAAGAGTTCCGGCCGCGTCGCTCCCGGGCCCAGCTGATGCGCTACCTGAGCGCCCTGGCCCAGGCCAACCAGGCCTTGCATCCACAGCGCAAGGCACCCGCGCCGACCTCGCTGGATCGGGTACTGACGTCGGTGGCACGCCTGGCCAGCCGTGACCACCTGATCATCCTGCTCAGCGATTTCGATGTTCCGGGCCCGCGCACCGAAGCACTGCTCGGCGCCATCCGCCGCCACAATGACCTGATGCTGGTGGCGGTCAGCGATCCCTTGTCCGAGCGCTTGCCTGACGACCTCGCCTGCGTGGCCACCGACGGTCAGCGCCACGCCCGCTTTGATACCTCCGACGCCGATCAGCGCCGGGCGTTGGAAAGCGTGGCCAGAGAGCGCCGCCAGCAGCTTGAGCGCTGGTCACGTCAGCTTGGCGTGGGCCTGGCGTCACTGTCTGCTGGCTCCCCCACCCTGCCCCAGCTGCGTACCTTGCTTGGGCTGCCGTCCGAGGGTGCTGCTGGTTCAGACGCTGGCAATGACCCGGCGACAGGGGGGCCGCGATGAGTAGCGCTGCGAGCAACGACGATATCGTGATGTTGCCCGACCTGATCGATCAGCTGTCCGAGGCACCGGTTCCCCCTGCGATCCCCTGGATACCCCAGACCTGGGGCTGGTCGCTGCTGGCCGTCGTGATAGTGGCGCTACTGGCGCTCTGGGGCATCCGTCGGTATCTGCGCTGGCGTGCCGATGCCTATCGCCGCGCCGCCCTGACCGAGCTCGACCAGCGCCTGGATGACGAAGGAGCGATCGCCCTGGCGGAGATCCTCAGGCGGACCGCCCTCTCTGCCTATCCGCGAGAGCGTGTCGCCGGCCTGACCGGCCAGCGCTGGTGGCGCTTTCTCGATGCAAGCCTGGGCGACAGACGCACCCCGCATTTCGACGGCCCGCTGGGCCAGGAGCTGTCCACGGCGCCCTACCGGGCCACCCCGACAGACGGCACCAATCCCCCATCGGCGGAACTCGTGGCACTGAGCCGACGCTGGATCCGCCATCACCGTCGCGATATTCCCCAGGAGTCGGCGTCATGATCGAACTGGCGACGCCCTGGGCGCTGGCCCTGCTGCCGCTGCCTTTACTGGCCTACTGGCTGCTGCCAGCCCACCGCCAACGGCTGGCAGCGCTGCGCCTGCCGTTCTTTCAGCGACTGGTGGAGGCCGTCGGTGTCTCGGTTCCGCGCGGCCGCCAGCGCTCGCCGCTGGCTCGGCTGACACAGGCGCTGGTGTGGGGACTAATCGTGCTCGCCCTGGCCCGTCCGGAGAAACTCAGCGAACCCATCGTCTGGCAGAGCGCCGCCCGCGACCTGATCCTGGCGGTGGACATCTCCGGCAGCATGGATGAGTCCGACCTGATCGATGCCGAGGGTGAGCCCCGCCAGCGCCTGGCGGCGGTCAAGGAGGTCATCGCCGACTTCGTCGCCGATCGCGAGGGCGAGCGTCTGGCGCTGATCGTGTTTGGCTCGCGGGCCTACGTCCAGGCGCCGCTGACCGAGGACCTCAAGACGCTGACCACGCTGCTCGACCAGACCGAGGTCGGCATGGCCGGCCCGCATACCGCGCTGGGTGACGCCATGGGTCTGGCCATCCGCCAGTTCGAGGCAAGCGACGTGGAACAGCGGCTGTTGATCCTGCTGTCCGACGGCGCCGACACCGGCAGCCGCATGAGCCCCATCAACGCCGCCTCCATCGCCGCCGAGCGCGACGTGCGGGTGATCACCATCGCCATGGGTGACCCCCAGGGCAGCGGCGAAAACCGCGTCGATAGCGAAACCCTCGAGGCCATCGCCGAGACCACCGACGGCGCCTTCTTCACCGCAACCGACCAGCAGGCGCTTGCCGCCATCTACGCGCGGATCGATGAACTGGCACCGCGTGAGGTCGCCACCCACAGCTATCGCGAGCACCGCTCGCTGAGTCACTGGCCGCTAGCGTTGGCGGCGGCATTGGTGCTGCTGACCCTGGCACTCGATCGCCGGCAGTTGGTCCGCTCACGGACGGCTGGCGATCCCCCTGACGGGAAGGCAGATACCCGGACAGACGTCGCCGAACACCCTGACACCAGCCGCGGTGACAACACGCAGGAGGGCACGCCATGAGCGAGTGGCTCGACGGTCTCTCCGCGCTGCACCTGCTGCGTCCACTGTGGTGCCTGCTGCTGCCGCTGGTGGTGGTGCTGTGGTGGTGGCGCCGACGGATCCCCTCGGCGGACATCGGCGGTGACCATTTTGCTCCCCACCTGGCATCTGCCCTGCGTGCCGATGGGTACGACCGCCGCCGACTGCGGCCACTGGACACCCTGGCGCTGCTCGCCATCCTGCTGATCCTGGGCGTTGCCGGCCCCGCCTGGACGCGCATGCCCAACCCGCTGATCGCCCAGAGCGCCCCGCTGGTGGTGGTGCTGGAGGTCAGCGCCAGCATGGACCAGAGCGACGTGCCACCAAGCCGCCTGGAGCGCGCCAAGCACAAGATCCAGACCCTGCTCGAACGTCGCGACGGCGCCCGTACCGCCTTGATCGCCTACGCCGGCAGTGCCCACCAGGTGGTGCCGCTGACCGACGACCCGGCGCTGGTCACGCCCTACCTCGAGGGGCTTTCCAGCGACGTCATGCCGGAAGACGGCGACGCCGCCGGGCAAGCGCTGGCGCTTGCCGCCAGCGTGCTCGACGGGGCTCGACGCGACAACGCAGGGCTTCCCGGCGCGGTACTGCTGGTGAGCGACGGCGTCACCGCGCAGGGTTCCGTCACGGCCGGTCTCGGCGAGGATGACACCCTGCTGGTGCTGGACATGAACGCTCCCGGCAGCTCCGGGACAAGCACGGCGTTGGTGGCAGGCGCGACCCGCGTGGGGCTGAGCGTTGACGACGCCGACGTGGACGAGATCACCCGCCGTCTGGCCGCCACCTACCAGCAGGCGCTACGCGATGACGACCGCCTGGCCTGGGAGGATCGCGGCGTATGGCTGGCCTGGCCGGCGGCACTGCTCGCTCTGCTGGGCTTTCGCCGCGGCTGGCAGCTCGGCCTGTCCGGCCTGGCGCTGCTGCCGGTGCTGTGGGCCGGGCCCGTCACGCCGGCCCTGGCCCAGGAGGCGTCCAGGGCCACCGAGACCCTCGACACCAGCCTGGCAGGAAGGCTGACCCAAGGCCTCGCAGACGCCTTTCTGACGCCGGACCAGCAGGGGCGCTGGTGGGCCGAACGCAACGACTACTGGCGTGCGGCCCGCCACTTCGAGGATCCGGCCTGGCTCGGCTATGCGCTCTACCGCGATGGCCAGTACCAGGCGGCGGTCGAGGTGCTCGAACGGCTCGACAGCGCCGATGCTGCCTTCACCCAGGGTCTGGCGCTGATCAAGAATCGTCAGTACCGCCCCGCCATCGACGCCTTCGAGACGGTGCTCGAGCGCGACCCCGACTATCCCGAAGGTCAACGCAATCTGGAACTGGCCAGGGAGATACTCGCCTACGTCGAGGACACCCGTGAGCAGTCCGATACCGGCGAGGAGCTCGGCATCGGCGCCGACGACGTGGTATTCGACAATGAAGAGGCCCGGGGTGAGGACACCGAACAGCCGGTGGAGAAACCTGGCCAGCAGATCACCGCCGAGCAGTGGATCGAGACCCTGGACACCGATACCAGCGACTTCTTGCGCCAGCGCTTCGCCATCGAGGCGCAGGCTCCCGCTAGCTCTGATAGTGATAGTGATAGCGACAACGACAGGGAGACGGCGCCATGAACCCACGTCGAGTCAGCCGCGCTTCGCGCCCTGGCAAGAGTGCGCCGCGTCTGGCGGGGCTCATGCTGCTGTCGTTGCTGCTGTCGTCGCTGGCGCTGACGTCGACGCTTTGCTCGGCCGCACCGGCAGCGGCGGATACCCGCTCGTCCCCGGTCCGGCTCGCGGTCGAACTCGAGCCGCAGGAGCTGGCGCCCGGCGACAGCGCCGAGCTGCGTGTCCAGGTGCTGGTACCCACCTGGATGCCTGAGCCTGTCACCTTTCCGAGCCTGGACCAACCGGGGCTCAGGGTGACCCTGGGCGATCGCGCCACCACCCCGATCAGCCAGCGCGTCGATGGAAAGACCTGGTCCGGCGTCTCGCGCCGCTATCGCCTGACGCCACTGTCCGCCGGACGCTTCGAGCTGGGCAGCGGCAGCCTCGAGGTCACCTATGCCTCTCCCGAGGACAATTCCCCGACCCAGCAACGCCTCACCCTGCCACCGGTGACCCTGACGGCCCGGCTGCCCGAGGCCGCCGAGGGACTCGACCCCTATCTGTCGGCCCGCGACATCGAGCTGACCCAGACGCTCGAGATCGTGCGAGCGGGCAAGAGCGGAGAGAACGGTGAGCAGGCGCAGGGCCAGAAGGGAGACGATGGTGATGCTGACGACACAGAAAACGCGGGCGACGACCGACAGTCACCGGAGCAAGACGATGCCGACGGCGACAGCGGCCCCATCGAGCTCGAGGCCGGCGACAGCGTCACCCGCACGGTCACCGCGCGACTGAGCGGCGGCAGCGCCCTGCTGCTGCCCGACCTGCTGTCTGCAACGGCCAAGGAGGCAGGCGACGAGACAGCGATGGCCCCGCTCGGGGTCTATCCCGAGACACCACGCCTTGAAGAGTCCAGCGATGGCGGCACCCGTACCGACCGCGTGACCTATGTGGCAGAAACCGGTGGCAAGAGTTCTCTGCCCGGAGTCTCGCTGCGCTGGTACGATCCCGAAAGCGACAGCCTGGAGCAGGCCGAGCTTGCGCCGATCGAGGTCAGCGTCTCGGCACCCCGCGCCGCTCGCAGCGCAGAGGACTGGTCGCGCCTCGTTCTCGGCGTCTTGCCTTGGCTGCTGGGACTGGTGCTGCTGGTGTCGCTCGCCACCTGGCTGTGGCGGCACCTTGCCATCGGTGCCAAGGTGCATGCGCATTGGCAACATCACCAGCAACAACAGCGCCAGCGTCGCGAGGCCAGCGGCGTGGCCGGGCTTCAGCGCCTGAAGCGATCCCTCGATGCCCGCGACCTGGTCGCGGTGCGCCGACACTGGGAGGCCCTGGAACCCCATCTGGACAGCAATAGCGAGGCACGCGCCCACTTTGCCAACCGACTCGACGCCCTGTGTCGCGCCCGCCTCGGTCCCGATCGCGAGATCGCCAAGCCAGCGGCAGGTTTTCGCGATACTGGTGGCGACGGCGGCAGCGATGGGGATGGCGATGGCGATGGCGATGGCATGGACAGTAAAGAATCCCTCTGGCAACGCCTGGCACAGGCCCTGCCAAGTGCGCGAGAGCTTGCATCATCGCGCCCTGCAAACCGACAGCTTGCCCACGACCGCCTGACGGCGTTGAACCCGACTGCACAAGTGACCCGACGTAATGCGTGAACCTGGCCGTTTATCCTTTCTTCGATGCCTGCGTGCTCGACTTGCAACGCTCCTTCCGAGCGTCGAGTCCACAGGGCCCGCACCAGCGCTTTCGTCGACGCTGGCACCAGCGCTTTCGATGGTATCGGCACCAGCGCTTGCCATGGCCCTGATGGCGGGGTTGCTGGCCGCACCGGAGAGCATTGCCCAGACGCCTCAGGGAACGCCCCAGGGAACGCCCCCGACGACGGCTACCGAAACCAGGGGCTACGCCCCCGAAGGAAGCTGCGCCTCCTGTCACGAGGCCGAGACCCAGGCATGGCAGGATTCCGACCACGCCTGGGCGCTGCGCGATGCTACCCCCGACAATGTACTGGGCGACTTCGACGACGCCAGCTTCGAGGATGGCGAGGTCAAGGCACGCTTTCACCGCCGAGGCGATACCTTCCTGGCGACCCTGGAAGGCCCCCAGGACCCCGCCGAAACCTTCGAGATCCGCCACACTTTCGGCGTACGCCCGCTGCAGCAGTATCTGGTGGAGCAGCCGGGGGGACGACTGCAGAGTTTGACCATCGCCTGGGACTCGCGCCCCGCCAACGAAGGCGGACAGCGCTGGTTCTCGCTCTACCCGGGCCAGGCGTTTACCCCGGATGACCCCCTGCACTGGCGCGGGCGCTACCAGAACTGGAACGCCATGTGCGCCGACTGCCACTCGACCAACCTCGAGAAGCACTACGATCTTGAAAGCGACAGCTTCGCCACCACCTGGCACGAGCAGAGTGTCGGCTGCCAGAGTTGCCACGGCCCCGCCCAGGATCACCTGGACTGGGCGGCCCGGTGGCAGGCCGACGAGGACGCTCCCGCGTCCTCTCCCGCCTCAAGCGGCGATATGGGCCTTGCCCTCGATCTCGCCGACATGGACGCCCCCGAGCTGGTCGAGCAGTGCGCTCGCTGCCACAGTCGTCGCCAGATGCTGGGCGCGGGCCCGGTGCATGGTGCTCCGCTGGCCGATGCCGCCCTGCCAAGCCTGTTGGGCGAGGGCATGTACCACGCCGACGGCCAGATCCAGGGCGAGGTCTATGTCTATGGCTCGTTCACCCAGAGCCGCATGTACCAGCAGGGTGTCGGCTGCGTGGACTGTCATGACCCGCATACCAGCGAGGTAAAGATCGAGGGCAATGGCCTGTGCCTGCAGTGCCACAACCCGGCGCCTCCGCCGCGTTTCCCGACCATGCAGCGCAACAACTACGACAGTCCCGAGCACCATCACCATACCCCCGGCAGCGAAGGCGCCCAGTGCGTGAGCTGCCATATGCCCGAGACCACCTACATGGTGGTGGACCCGCGTCGCGATCACAGCTTCCGGGTGCCCCGCCCGGATCTCGCCGAGGCCACCGGTAGCCCCGACGCCTGCACCGGCTGCCACCAGGACCTGTCACCCGCCGATGCCGCGGCGCAGATTCGTGAGTGGTTCGGTGACGACAGCCGCAGCGCCAGTCGTTCCCACTACGGTGTGGCGCTTCAGTCGGCCCGCCTGGGCCGCCCCGAAGCGCCGGACTATCTGAAGGCGCTGATCGAGGATGACGATACTCCGGACATCGTGCGCGCCACCGCGGTGGATGAGCTCACTCCCTTTGCCGGTGACGCCCTGCCGACGCTCGAGCAGGCGTTAAAGGACGAGTCCCCACTGGTCCGCGCCGCCGCAGCGCCGGTGTTCGCCCAGGCGCCCGAAGGCGCCAGGGTCGAGCTGCTGCTGCCACTGATCGATGACGAACGCCTGGCGGTCCGCGACGAGGCGGTCAAGGCGCTGGCCGGCACCTCGTTGATGGTCATGCCACAAGAGCGTCGTGCAGCCTTTCTGGAGGCACGTCGCGACTACGAGCGGCGCCTGGAGCAGAACGCCGACCTGCCCGGCAACCGCCTCAACCTGGCGGTACTGCTGGCGCGCACCGGACGCGAGGACGAAGCCGAGCAACAGTATCGTGCGGCGCTGGCGATGGACCCCTACTTCCTGCCGGCCCGCGCCAACCTGGTCACCCAGCTCAGCGCCGAAGGCCGCCAACAGGACGCCCGAGCACTGCTGAAGGACGGCATCGCCCTCGATGGCATGCCCGCACCGGATCGAGGCCACCTGGCCTACCTGCTGGCACTGTCGCTGGCAGAGGATGGAGGGATGCAAGAAGAGGGTGGGATGGAAGAGGCCCTGTCCTGGCTCGAGAAGGCGGCCGAATGGCGCCCGGACCACGCCCGCACCCACTACAACCGCGGACTGATGCTGGACCGCCTGGGACGCAAGGACGAGGCCCTGGCGGCACTCGAACAGGGACGCCGGCAGGCACCCGGAGATCCCGACCTGCTCTACGCCCTGGTCTACGTCAACGCCACCAGCGGGCGCATCCCCCAGGCGCTGTCGGCCCTGGCCGAGCTGCGCCGACTGCGACCGGACGACCCGCGTCTGGGGCAGCTGGAGCGCCAGCTACGCGGCAATCAATAGCATCCCTGAAGATGCCCTGCCCCCTTCGGCCTGGATGGAAAAGTGCCTGGGGGTCATCGGTCGTCGACCGACGACGCCCAGGCGCTGATGCGACAGACTGAAAGTTGGCGGTGGGGACGTCGGTGGTGTCGTCGGTGCGGCCGGCCTTACGCCTCGCTCTCGTCCACCACCAGGCGATTGCGGCCCTGGCGCTTGGCCGCGTAGCTGGCCGCATCGGCACGTTCGATGGGAGTGTGAATATCGGCATCGCCTTCACGAAACTCGGTGATGCCGAGGCTCGTGGTGACATGGTATTCACGCCCCTCGTGG
Source organism: Halomonas sp. OfavH-34-E (assembly GCF_024124525.1). Taxonomy (NCBI): domain Bacteria; kingdom Pseudomonadati; phylum Pseudomonadota; class Gammaproteobacteria; order Oceanospirillales; family Halomonadaceae; genus Halomonas; species Halomonas sp. OfavH-34-E. The sequence continues at coordinate 9,129 of NZ_JAMXRY010000067.1, forward strand.
ACCACACAGGTGTCGTTGATCGCTGTCAGGATGTCTTCGCCGATACGTTGCGCCTGGGCCAGCGTACAACTTGGCAGCAGCACCGCGAATTCATCGCCGCCCGGGCGAGCCACGTGATCGCTGCTACGAACACAGCGGCCGACTTCCCGAGCGATGCGACGCAGCATCTCGTCACCGAGCGGGTGGCCACCCTCATCGTTGATCGGCTTGAACCGATCCAGGTCGAACAGCATCAGAACGGAGGGCTTGGCCATCTTGCGCCAGTCCGCCATGGCCTCTTCGAGGCGACGCTCGAAGCCTCGTCGGTTCAAGAGGCCGGTAAGGGGATCGTGTTCGGCCTCCCACTGACGTATCGCCTCCTGCTGACGACGGGCGGTGATGTCCTTGACGGTACCGACGAAGCCGATGACCTCGGTATCGATGGCGACCTGGCTGGCGTGAACCTCCAGCCACAGAAGCTCGCCATCGGCCCGCCAGTAACGGTATTGACGCAGAAAGTCCTCTCCCGAGGCCATGCTGTAGCGCCACAGCTCGATCGCCGCATCGCGATCCTCGGCGTGGATCGCCTGGACCCAGCCATAGCGGTCCTGCCCTTTCATGGTACGACCGGTCAACTGGGCCAGGGCGTCGTTCATGTAGGTGATGCGCCCCTGGGTGTCGGTCACGAACATGCCCACCGGCGAGGACGCCAGCACGCTGTCGAGGAACGCCTGACGTCCGCGCAGATCATTCAGCGCCCGTTCTCGCTCGACCTCCACGGCATTGAAAGCCTCGGCCACCTGGGTCAATTCCTTCATCTCGGTACCCAGCGAGACGCGACCACGCAGCCCCTTGCCTACCTGGGCGATCTGCGACTGCAACTGGTAAAGCGGCCGCAGCAGCAGCCATACCATCCAGCCAAGAAGTGGCAGCAGCAATAGCGCGATACCCACCCCGACCCAGCTGAGGCGTTTCAGCAAGCCCCACAAGGGCGCCAATACCTGGCCTTCCGGCAAGAACACGCCGACGATCCAGTCCGCCGGCCACACCTGCCGGTATGCCTGAAAGGTCATTTCGCCATTTACCGTAGGTCCAAAACGCTCGCCCTCCCAGCCATCGAGGGCCAGGTCCAGGGCCGGGTTGTGGGAGAGGTCTCCCAGCGTCCCCATCACGCGCTGGCGGTCAGGGTGATAGAGCACCTGCCCTGAGGCGCTGAACACGGCTGCGTAGCCTTCGTTACCCAGCCGGACCCGGCTCAAGCGTCGGAAGATACCGCCCGAGTGAACTTCGACTACGCCTCCCAAAGCCCCCATGAAGCGACCATCGTCGCCCTTCAGCGGCACCAGTAACAGCACCAGCGGAAGCCCGGTAATACGCCCATAGATGGGGTCACTGACGTAGGGCCGCCCGACCTCGCGCAAAAAACTGAAGTACTCGCGATCGCTGATATCGAGCCCTTCGCGCCCCGGTGTCACCGGCCAATCGGTGACCACCCTGCCGTCGCCGTCGAATACCACCAGGCCGTCGAACAGCTCGAGCAATACGCTGTTTTCCTTCAACACCCCACCGCCGGGGTCGAGCAACGCGCCACTCGGGTGCCTGGACGCCACCCGCTCAAGCATCGCCAGGCGTGTCTCGATCTCTTCGGTCACCTCATCGGCGATTAGATGCGTCTCGTAACGCAGGTGAGAAAAGTTCACCTCACGCACCAGGTCCTTGCCGGTGTACCAGCCCCACGCCAGCAGGATCGTCACCACGACAACCCAGGTCATCGCCAGGCCAGTCATCATTCTCAGTTGCAGCGAGAGCGAAGCGACAAATCTGCACAGCTTGGGCACGAAGGCTTTCCTTCAGGGTCGAACCGCCGGTGGCGGTGGTGCGAAATACGTTACATGCATCGTGAATAGCATAAATAGTAACGCTAAACATCCATTTCCTATAAACGAAATAGAAAGGTTCGATTGTTCTTCGTCGACAGCGGTCTATACCTTATATCGGACCAGACCAAGAGCAGGAGACGCCACATGACCCGCAAGACAATGACCACCAGCGCCGGTGCCCCCATCGGTGACAACCAGAACAGCCTGAGTGCGGGCCCCCGTGGACCTCTGCTGCTCGAGGACTACCAGCTTCTCGAGAAACTCGCTCACCAGAACCGCGAGCGCATCCCCGAGCGCACCGTCCACGCCAAGGGCTGGGGCGCCCACGGCACCCTGACCATCACCCAGGACATCACCCGCTACTCCAAGGCCAAGGTCTTCACCCCGGGTAGCCAGACGCCGATGCTGGCCCGCTTCTCCACCGTGGCCGGCGAACAGGGTGCGGCGGACGCCGAGCGTGACGTGCGCGGCTTCGCCCTGAAGTTCTACACCGAGGAAGGCAACTGGGATGTGGTCGGCAACAATACGCCGGTGTTCTTTATCCGTGATCCGTCCAAGTTCCCGGACTTCATCCATACCCAGAAGCGCCACCCGCGCACCAACATGCGCTCGGCCACCGCGGCCTGGGACTTCTGGTCGCTGTCACCGGAGTCACTGCATCAGGTGACCATGCTGATGTCGGACCGCGGCCTGCCCACCGACGTTCGTCACATCAATGGCTACGGCTCCCACACCTATTCATTGATCAACGCCGACAACCAGCGGGTATGGTGCAAGTTCCACTTCCGCACCGCCCAGGGTCACAAGCACTTTACCGATGCCGAGGCCGAACAGGTGGTGGGCAAGAGCCGCGAGACCACCCAGGAAGACCTCTACAACGCCCTGGAAAACGGCGACTACCCGCGCTGGAACTTCTTTATCCAGGTGATGACCGAGGAACAGGCCAGGCAGGCGCCGTTCAATCCCTTCGACCTGACCAAGGTGTGGCCCCATGGCGACTACCCGCTGATCGAGGTCGGCTACTTCGAGCTCAACCGCAACGCCGACAACTACTTTGCCGAGATCGAGCAGGCTGCCTTCTCACCGTCCAACAAGGTGCCGGGCATCGGCTTCTCGCCGGACAAGATGCTGCAGGCACGGGTGTTCTCTTACGCCGACGCCCACCGCTACCGCCTCGGCACCCACTACGAGGCGCTGCCGGTCAACCAGCCGAAGTGTCCGGTCCACCACTACCACAAGGACGGCCCGATGCGCTTCTTCGCCAACGGAGAGCAAAACGGCGACGCCTACTACGAGCCCAACTCCTTCGATGGACCGACCGAGGACCCGAGCGTAGTGGAACCGCCGCTGCCGCTGGAAGGCGACGCCTGGCGCTACGACCACCGCGAAGGCAATGACGACTACGCACAGCCTCGCGCCCTGTTCGAATTGATGAGCCCGGAGCAGCGGGAGCGACTGTTCGGCAATATCGCCCGGCATATGCAGGGTGTCCCGGACTTTATCAAGGAGCGTCAGCTCGGCCACTTCGAGAAGTGCCACCCGGAGTACGCTGCCGGTGTGCGTGAGGCCATCGCCAGAATCGGTGACTGACCCATCTTGCCACCAGGCGAGAAGTGCCACCCGCTGACCAATCCCGTCACAGCACGTCCCCATGCCCCCGCCTAAAGGCGGGGGTATTTTTTTGTGTCCACCGTGGTGGCATCGTTCGGCTTGTCGGGCGACCCCACCGGCCAGAGACCAACGTCTTGCACAAAAAACGGGCCCCGAAGGGCCCGTCCTGTTGTCACCACTCGCGACGATACGTCGCTCGCGATATCAGTTGTCGAGCACGACCTTGAGCTCGTAGTTGTTGGGGCCGTCCTGGGCGTTGCCGAACTTCTGACCGGCGACCCGGATATGGTACATGCCCGGGTCCAGCTGGGTGGTCAGATCGACGTTGCCGTTGAAGCCCTGGCCTTCGCCCTCGGCGACGATACGCCCGGAGGAATCGGCCACCTCCATGGTCAGGCGATAGGTGTCTTCGTCGCCCGGCGGGAAGGTCGAGGTGGTGATACGCACGCTGCTCGGCTCGGCCACGTTGAAGCTCAGTACCTCACCACGAGCGCGAATCTTGACGTCGGTCTTGACGCTCTGCACCTGACGCTCATCCGGGTTATCGCTGCGCGCTGCACTACCGCTGACGCTGGCTGCCGCGCCTGCGCCGGCGGCTGCACCTGCTGTGGCACCGGCCGCCGAGGAGGAACCCGCCACCCCGGCCGTGGACGCCGTGGTGGCCGCCGAGGCACCTGCGCTTGAGGCCACTTCGCCTGCTGCCGCTGCGGAGGAGGCAGACGCAGAAGTCGCTGCTGCGCTGGAGGACTGGGCTGCGGCAGACTGAGTCGCGGCGGCCCCGGAGGCACCGGATTGACTACCCAGGGTGACCACTGCGTCACGACTGGTAACAAAGGCGCTCTGGCTTCCGTCACGATCCGAGCCCACGAACTGCAGACCCGTGCCATCATCCACCTCGATACGATTACCGCGATCATCGAGACCCACCACGGCGATGCTGTAGCCGTCGCCGGCGCGGCCGCGTCGGCCAAAGCGGGTGCCCTTGACCTGCAGCTCGTACATGCCAGGCGTCAGGCGACTCTCCAACTGGAGACCGCCGTCCTGGCCGTAGCCCTCGCCCCGAGCGATCACATTGCCGGCATCGTCCATCAGCACCGCATCGATCTGGTAGCTGTCTTCATAGCCTGCGCTGACACGGCTCTCGAAACGATAGACCCCTTCTTCCTCTACCTCGAAGTCATGGGCATGGGGGGACCCGAACATGAAGCTCTGGCTGCGGGCGTCACTCTCCGGCTTGAAGAAGCCGGTCAGATCGAGCTGGCGGTTCTCCTCACGGAAGCGCTCGGTCATGGCACTGTCAGAAGCCTGTACGGTGGTACCTGCAAGGGCAACACCAAGCGCCAGCAGCGCCGCGGGTAGGGTGACGTCTTTCATGGATCCTCACATGCTTGCCGATTGAGAGCAGAAAAAAAGCCGATCCCGGAGGATCGGCTTTCGTTTATAGCGTTCCAACGCTAGGGGGTCAAACCTGTCGGATTAGAACAGGTAGGTCAGACCCACGGCGTAGCCGTCACCCTGGTCGTTGTCACGGTCACGCACGGCGCCTTCCACGTAGGTGTACATGGCGTCGGAGATGTTGTAGGTCACACCGGCAACCACTTCGTTGAAGTTGTCGTCGTCGTTCTCGTCATCGTTGGCGCTGTCGAAGTCGCTGAAGCCGCTGCCGCCGAGGTCGATGTACTGGTAGGAACCGTAGATGTCACCCATGCCGTTCAGGTAGCCGTAACGGGCACCGATGGCGTAGTAGTCAGCGTCCTTCAGGAAGTCGTTGTCAGACTCGAAGCGCTCGTACTTGACGGCGACGCGCAGGCTGTCCCACTGGTACTGCATGGTGACACCGTACTGATCACCCAGATCTTCGTCATCGATGGTGACGTTGTTCTGAGTGGTGGTGACGGTGCCGTCAGCAGCCACGTCAGTGGACAGGTAGCTGACAGACTGGTCTTCGATGTCGTAGATGCCCAGGTCGTCGTAGACACCGGCGACAGAGAAGCCGCCGATGGTGTACTTCAGACCACCGAAGATGGAGGCTTCGCCACCGTCGGTCAGGTTTTCGTTCTCGGCGTCACCCTTGTACTGGGTACCCAGAGCGAACTGGAAGCCGCCCCAGACCGGAGAGGTGTAGGTGATCTTGTCGCCTTCGGGATCGCCGGCAACAACGCTGGCGTCATCGGCGTCTTCACCCGGAGCACCCTTGAAGGTGTTGGAGTCGGAGACGTCGAAGTATTCGTTGTTGGAGATCGGATCCTGGATCCAGTCGTCCAGCAGGGAGTCATAGGAACCGATGCGCGCGTCACCGAAGTTGCCCTTCAGGCCGATGTAGGCGGTGTCGCCTGCATCACGACCAGCGACCTTCATTTCGTCGGCCTTGAAGTCGTCGATTTCGATCTTGGCGTAGCCGATCAGACCGTTGTAGATGACGTGCTCAGCGGCGAAGCCGAAGGTAGAACCGTTGTCGGCAATCTCGTCACGGGAGTGACCGTCTTCGTCCTTCACCCCGGCGTAGACAATCTGGACGTTGCCGTAGATGTCGAGTTTGGTGCCGTCCTGGTTGTAGACGGTGGCAGCCTGGGCGCCTGCAGCGGTAAAGGCGGCAGCACCGGCGATGGCAGTCGCTAACAGTGTCTTTTTCATTGCTGAGTTCCTTTTGACTAGCTTGCTGTTTCGATCGTTGCTGCGCTTGGCAGCCTTGGCTTGCCGGTCATTGCCGGCTCGTTTTTCTGGCCTTGTGGTTCCTGGCAGGGAACCGAGGCAGCGAGCCTGACAGCGGCGAAGCCTTGTTATAGTCCAATGCTCGCAAGGGCAACCATATACCGGGATTCTCAGGAGCGCAACAAGAAAAAAACACTGTTTTCGTTCCCGCTGCCCCTCGATTCGACACCGATCCCTGCGAAGGCGCCGCCAGCGCTGGAACCGGAAAACCGACTTAACGAACATTGTTCGCTAACCTCGTACCGATTCTGCATAGAATGCTGCGCCGGGCATAGCGACTACATCATGCCCCGCTGATGTGACGCTTTCAAGTCAGCTGGGTTGAACACTGTCGACAGTCGTCAACGGCGGCGGCGGCCCATAAGGACCGCACAATTGATGACCGCATATGAGGACCATGCATAAAGCGCCCAGACAACGACCACACCCAGGGAGCGCGGTCAGTGACTACTATTGTGGCGGGCCATCAGGGCGTCGAGTTTGCGCTGCAGACGCGATTCCTCGCTGTCGTGGCCATGAGGCTGGTGCCTGGACTCGTTCTGCGGCTGGTGGAGATGCGGGGGACGCCCCTGTGACATCGCCGTGCGGCTGCTCTGTTCACTCTCGACTTCCCGATGGGGCTGCGGGTCGGCATTTGATGCCCCCTGGGGTTGTTTGCCCTTGCCAGCGCCAGCGCGCCGCCGGCCCTGGCCGCTGCGCCGCTGCGACACCTTGCCGCGCCCTTGCTGCTCCGCCTGCAGGCGGTCCAGCTTGCGCTTGGCGTGTTCGGCGGCCTGGGCATCGACCGCCCCGACCAGCGCGCCCTGGAGGTCGATACGCTCGGCGCCTTCCCTGACCGACTTGAGATACCGCGGCAGGTTGACGTAGCAGGCCAGGGCCCGCCGCACCAGCTTCTCGGGCCAGGGCTCGCTGGCCGCCAGGTCCTCGTGGATGCCCACCTTCAAGGGACGGGTGTGGCCCTTGAAGAAGGTCTTGTCATAGCGCTGGTACCACTCACCCAACAGCGCCTGGGGAGACGGCGCCTTGTCGATGGCCAGATCCCCCTGGCGGCCAGCCTCGTCGGAGGCCGTCGCTTCGGATGTATCACCCTGGAGGTCAGCGTTCCTGGAAGGCGCCCCTTGGCTTTGTTGGCTTGGCTTCGACCGAGAGGCGTCGGATGACACCGTCGCGTCAGTGGACGGTTCCGGGGACGCCTCGCTCGCCATAGTTGCCGGAGCGACTTCGCCGGCAGGCCCGCCCACTCGCCCAGCATCCTGGTCAGGAGTTTGCTCGGGGGCTTGGTCAGCGGCCTGGACAGGGGCTTGCTCACCGCTGTGCTCAGCGGAGGTCTTGTCGGCTTGCTCGGCTTGCTCGGCTTGCTCACCGGCTGTGGAAGCCGCTGTCTGGTCAGACGCCTGGTCGGCTGCTTGTTCAGTCGTCCGATCGTCTGTCTCGTCGGCTGACTGATCACCACTGGCATGACGCGGGCGATGCTGCATCAATGCAGCCAGGCCCTGGGCGCGTCGCTTGGGACGAACAAAGGCGGGGGACTGAGGCTCGGCTTCGGGATGTTCGACGCGCTCACGCAGCCTGGCGTTGTGGGCCTCGAGTTCACGATTCTGTTCATCGAGTTCGCGATTTTCCTCGGTCAGTTCGCTGTTTTCTTCAAACAGCGCCTGGCGCTCGGCGCGCAGTGCCTCAAGCTCCGTCTCGAGCTGACCGCTGCGTTCGACGGCGCTGCCAAGTTGCGACTCGAGCTCACGCTGACGTTCTCGGGCGGCGGTCAATTCGGCGTTCAGCTCAGCGCTCAACCGCTCTCGTTCGGACGCCAGCCGTTCGCACTCCTCCATCAAGCGCTGGCGCTCGTCGGCCATACGCTGGTGCTCGCTGGACAGCTGCCGCTCGCGCCGACGCCCCTCACGCAGTCCGTCCAATAGCGTCGCCGTGCGTTGCTCGAGCGCCTCCAACGGGTGTTCTGCGTGTGTCTCGATCACGTCGACTCCTCCAGGCTCAGCAAAATGCCGCGTTGCAGGGGTGACTCCGGTCACGCCCCGCTGTTGTCAGGGTTGTCGCCACAGTCTGTGCCAGGGCTTGCGATGTCGCAATTGTCGCCGCTCGGCGACGCTCATTGTGTCACCAGCAAGACGCCAATTTCGTCCCGTGGCGACTACCGCAAATCCGCAACCACGCAATAGGCGCTTCAGCTCTCGGCTGAACGCTCGTAGCGAACGAAGCGGTAGGCGGGCTGGCCTTCGCTCGGCGAGCCGGCTTCGCTGGCGACTTCCTGCCAGTCGCCCTCAAGCGCCGGGAAGTGGGCGTCACCTTCGATATCGACATCCACCTCGGTGAGATAGAGCCGCGATGCGATCGGCATGGCCTGGGCGTAGATCTGAGCCCCGCCCATGACCATGATCTCTTCGGCGGCCTCGATGGTGGCCTGACGGTCGGCCAGTTCGATCGCGCTGGCCAGGTCGTGACAGACCCTGACGCCGTCGTGATGAAAGGAGGTGTCACGGGTGACCACGATATTCAGCCGGTTAGGCAGCGGACGGCCGATGGACTCGAAGGTCTTGCGTCCCATCACCAGGGGCTTGGCCTGGGTCATGCGCTTGAAGAACTTGAGGTCCTCCGGCAGGTACCAGGGCAGCTGGTTGTCGACCCCGATGACCCGGTTACGCGACATGGCGGCGATCATCGCCACCGGCACGAAGGTGTCGAGCCTCGCCAGGTCCTGGCCTTCGCTCGAGTGCTGGGCATTGTCGGCGCTGCTCATACCGCTACCTCGGCCTTGATATGGGGATGGGGTTCATAATCGTGGATGCTGATGTGCTCGAAACGGAAGTCGAACAGGTTATCCACCGACGGCTCCAGCTCCAGGCGAGGCGCCCGGGTGGGCGTTCGACTCAGCTGCAGCTCGGCCTGCTCGAGATGATTCAGATAAAGGTGGGCATCCCCCAGGGTGTGAACGAAATCACCGGGTGCAAGACCCGCCACCTGGGCGATCATCCGAGTGAGCAGCGCGTAGCTTGCGATATTGAAGGGAACGCCAAGGAAGATGTCGGCACTGCGCTGATAGAGCTGGCAGGACAGCTTGCCGTCGGCCACGTAGAACTGGAACAGGCAGTGACAGGGAGGCAGTGCCATCTCGTCCACCAGCGCCGGGTTCCAGGCGGACACGATCAGCCGCCGTGAGCGCGGGTTGGTGGCAAGCTGGTCGAGCAGTGTCTCGATCTGATCGACGCTGCCACCGCGAGGATCCGGCCAGCTACGCCACTGGTAGCCATAGACAGGGCCGAGGTCGCCGTTCTCGTCGGCCCATTCGTCCCAGATACGCACGCCGTTTTCCTTGAGGTAGGCGATATTGGTGTCGCCCTTCAGAAACCACAGAAGCTCATGGATGATCGAACGCAGATGCAGCTTCTTGGTGGTCACCAGCGGAAAGCCACGGGACAGATCAAAGCGCATCTGATGACCAAAGATCGAGCGTGTGCCCACGCCGGTGCGGTCGTCACGCTCGATACCTTCGTCCAGCACCTTGCGCATCAAATCCAGATACGGCTGCTCCAGGGCGGGAAGGTCGGTGGCTTCGGCAGCGCTATCAACAGGCATCGGGATTCACTCGCTTGGTCGTGACGGATTCGGGACGGTTTCTCGAAACCAGAAAAACCGGCAATTGTACTGCCCGGCATGCTTCGATGCCAGACGCGGCCAGCTTGGCGCGGCCACCGGGGCCCGGTCTGCGTGACGCAGCCTCTTGGGCGTGTCCAACCGGGCGCGGCCAAGGCGGCTGCATCATGCATCGGCGGCTCGTCAGCGCCTAGCCGGCCGCAGGCGCGGTACTGGCATCCACCGGCTGGCGGCGAGACCAGGCCACCAACAGCACGCCGAACAGGATCATCGGCAGGCTAAGCAGCATGCCCATGGTGACCCAGCCCAGGGCAATGAAGCCAAGCTGCGGGTCTGGCTGACGCACGAACTCCACGGCGAAACGGCTCAAGCCGTAGATCAACAGGAACAGACCAGAGACCAGGCCGCGACGTCGCGGTGTGCTCGACACCCACCACAGCACCACGAACAGTACCAGGCCTTCGAGCAGCGCCTCGTACAGCGAGGAAGGATGACGCGGCTCGGGGCCGTAGCCAGGGAACGGCATACCCCAGGGAAGGTCAGTGACGCGGCCCGGCAGCTCGTGATTGATGAAGTTGCCGATACGCCCGGCCCCCAGGCCGATCGGCACCAGCGGCGCGACGAAGTCGGTCAGAGTGAAGAACGCCAGGTGCTTGCGCCGGGCGAACAGCAAGGCCGCCAGCAACACCCCGAGCAGGCCGCCATGGAAACTCATGCCGCCGTCCCACACCTTGACGATCCACAGCGGGTCCGCGAGCCACTGATCCAGCCCGTAGAACAGCGCGTAACCAAGGCGTCCACCGAGCACCACGCCGAGGGCGGCGTAGAACAGCAGGTCGCCCACGTCGTCCCGGGTCAGGCCGATGCGGTGGGCGCGTCGACAGCCCAACCACCAGGCAGCGACAAAGCCCACCACGTACATCAGTCCATACCAGTGGACCTGGAGCGGACCCAGCGAGATGGCAACGGGATCGATCTGGGGATAAGACAGCATAGTCGGTAGATTTCCTGAAAGTGACCGAGGTGACCAGAGAGTAACGTAGCGCTATACGAGCGGATGACCGCCAGAAAAACGCCACAGCGGCAATAGGACAGCAAGCGGCGGCGACGGTTCGCTACAGCAGGAAGCCGAGCCCCACCACCGTCAGCAACAGCGCGAACGACAGCTTGAGCACCCGAGCAGGCAACCGATGCGCCAGTCGCACACCAAGCCGCGCACAGGGAACGCTGGTCAGGGCAATCCCCAAAAGCGCCGGCAGCATGACAAAACCGAAGGCGCCATCGGGCAGTCGCGGATCACCAAGGCCCACGGCGATGAAGGTCACCGCACCGACCAGGGCGATGGGCAGTCCGCAGGCCGCCGAGGTACCGACCGCCTGGGTCATGCTGGCACCGCAGCGAATCAGCCAGGGAACGCTCAGTGTCCCCCCACCGATACCGAACAGGGCAGAGACACCACCGATGACACCGCCGGCGACGACCATGCTGCCACGCCCGGGTGCCTGACGCCCCGCCTTGGGCGAGCGCCCCAGCACCAGCTTGGCGGCGACCAGCAGCAGAAAGACACCGAACAGCGTGCCGAGCAGGCCACCCGACAGGGCGCCGGCGACGAACACCCCGAGCACGGCGCCCATCACCAGCCCCGGCAGCAGCGCTACCAGCCAGTCACGCCGAATGCTGCCGCGGCGAAAGTGGCCCCAGGCGGACGAGGCGCCGGTGATCACGATGGTCGCAAGCGAGGTCCCCACCGCCAGGTGCATGGCCACCTCGCCGGACACCTGTTGCAGCGCGAATACCGTCATCAGGCTGGGCACGATGATCAGCCCGCCACCCACGCCGTAGAGACCGGCCAGGAAGCCCGCCGCGGTGCCGAGCGCCAGATAGGAGACCAGGGACGCCAGCATCAGACCGACCTCGTCGGCAGCGGCAACCAGTGATCGAGCAGTTCGAGCAGCGCCTGGGGACGATAGGGCTTGGCCAGCCAGGCGTCCATGCCGGCCTGCTGAAAGCGCGCCTGGTCCTGGTCGCTGGCATTGGCGGTCAGGGCGATCACCACCGCACGCGGGCGGCCCGAATCCGCCGCCTCCATCGCGCGCAGACGACGGCAGGTCTCGACGCCGTCGATATCCGGCAGCACGATATCCATCAGCACCAGATCGACGGCAACCGCCGCCAGCCGCTCCAACGCTTCCTCTCCGCGGGTCGCGGTCACCACCTCGACGCCTCGGCGCTCGAGAACCTCCCGCGCCAGCATCAGGTTGACCGGACCGTCGTCGACGATCAGCACCCTGGGTGTCGCTTCGTCGGCCGATGACTCGGAAGGCTCTGCCACAGGCGCCGTGTCGGTGCCGTCCTCGAGGTTGTCGAGCAACAGGCGAATATCGCTCAGTCGGCGTAACGCCTCGGGCTCGGCGCCGTCGCCGGCCCGGTTGATCAGCTGATCGAGCTCGGCGATCAAGGGTGCCAATGCCTTGCCGACGTGGCTCAGGTAGCTCGACTTCAGACGCGACTCTTCTCTGGCGCGGGACAGCGCGGCGGCCAGGCGCCGGCTTTCGTGCTCCCAGTCGCTGGGCTCGCCGAGCGAATCCGGCGTGTTCTCTGCTCGGCTATCTACTCCGATATCTGCTCTGACTTCCCCCTGGCTTTCAAGCCAAACCGCATCACCGCTCTCGACGTCAGGCGGACTGCCACGCCGTCTTTGGCCTGCCTTCGGTCGAGCGTCGATGGCCTCGAGCAGCCACCTGACTCGCTCCATCAGCGAGTCTTCCGGCGTGGGGGCTTCGTGCCGGCCATCGAGTTGTGGCGACAACTGGCTCTCGACCCGTTCGAGCAGGCTGTCGAAGTCACGCTGAGCGCGGGATAGGCGATGCTTGAGCAGCACCAGGAAGACGAGGATGTTGAGCGTGGTGCCCACCAGCAGCCCCATGACGATCCACAGGGTGGTGCTCCAGCCGGCGGCGGCGGGCATCAGCCAGTGCAGCGAGGCGCCCAGCACCAGACACAGCGCCAGCAGCACCCCCTGGGCGGCTACCACCGGCCACAGGATGGGAATCACCAGCCTGCGCCAAAAGCGATCCCTGCTATCGTCGCCTTCCATCTTCCATCCTGTTGAATGAAGAAGCCAAGAGTGTACGTTGCCGGCCGCAGCCTGTCATGGTGGCACAGTTGTAGGCTCGCCCCGGATTCCCCTGGGCAGAAAATCCGGCTACGCTGCGCCCATGTGCCTGATTGCCTTTCACTTCGCCCCGGACAGTGCGCGGCCGATCACCTTGATCGCCAACCGCGACGAGGTCCACTCGCGCCCCACCGCGCCCCTGGCCGCCTGGCCGGATGCCCCGGG
>NZ_JAMXRY010000068.1:0-22194 GCF_024124525.1 Halomonas sp. OfavH-34-E
CCCGACAGGGAACGATATGGCAAGACGAGGACGGCCAGGAGGACTCTCCGCAAACCAGAAGCAGTTACTCTGGGAGCAGTGGCAAGCAGGTCAATCGTTAAGTGAGGTCAGTCGGCTACTTTGTCAGAATCCAGGATCGGTACATCGTGTTCTGTCCACCAGCGGTGGTATCGCACCGCACCCTCGTTCACGATCCAGTCGGCACTTTTAAGCGAAGACTCAAGATCCATTGGCTGAACTGTCGACTTTTTCTAATTTTTGCTTGTGGATTGAGGGTATCGGAAATACGTACTTTTGGGATCATAGCCACTTATTAGTTTTATCTGCTTCTCTAGGTTAGGGCTCAATGTCCAATCAGTACTACTTGGAAGATGATCAAGGATTGACTGGTAGACAGACTTAAAATAGCTGCATAAGACATTTAAGTTATGAGTATTGGACATTGGACGCCACTTGTTATTAATTAAGATAGCTGAGTTATCAAAGCTAAAATTGTCTCCGAAGAAAATGTTGTACTTTTTTTTAAGTATGTAAATCATCAACTTTAAATAAAGCTCCATTGCATGACGCTGTAAATAGCCTATCGGAGATAGAAGGTCTCGATTATTCTCTGAGCCGATTAGAACTTTAGCTGCCTCTCTAAAACGCCAAGCCGAGATACCAAGCCCCTTGTCGAGATGCATATCAGGAGGCGCAATAAATATATTAATTCTCTAATATTTCTCCGAATTTAAATAATATACTTAACGCCCTGTTAAGGTGTGAGCAACGGAATACCGATGCTCCCGCATACCACCTGAACAACCAAACACAGCGCATGGAAAAAATGCCACGCGTTGCGAATCACTCTTGAACAGTTTTTAGTTTTTGAATGCGGGAAGCACAATATCTACAAGGCTTGTGATTAAAAATAAAACAATACCAACCATATACATCTTGAATATAGCTTGGTCATCTTTTTCAATTTTAACTAAGTCATTGATTTTTTCTTTGTAGACTGTGTTTTTATCTTCAGAAATTTTAGTTTCCTCAGCATTAGTTTGCACATCAAAACTTAAATATTGAGAAGAGATATCAGCCTGATTAACTGCGTTTTCGATGTTTTCAAATTCGATTTTCCGCCCTAAGGCTTGCAAGGTTCCATAGCCTAAAAAAAACCAAGCACCGAACTTAAGCGTATTATTGGCTAACGTAATAAGGTTTGTAGCAGAGTCTTTACCTTCTTGCAAATGAAAAATCAAACCAACTATCCCAAAAAAAACTGTAACAAAAATAATCTGACAGAATGCTGAATTAAAATTTCTTGTTTTAACTAATTTTCTTAAACGAGGATGCAATTTTATTCTCCTGAAAACTAACGCCTAAGTTAAGCTGCTGCCGTGCTGCAGCGAAGCGGATGCATGGCAGTCGGCTTGAGCGTCTGGTTGGGTGCGATCGTCTACGCTTGAACTGCAATTTGTGCACCGTAAACCATAAGACAGAGGCCTGACGCTAGGGTGAAAAATACAAAAATTCCGATCACCCAGCCAATGGAGTTGAGCAGTTTTAGATGCTTATCAACCCACTGGGAATTTATTTGTAACAAGAATGCTTCTAGCACCATGTATGCTTTGAGGAGTACTGCAAAGATCACAGACGCTAACAGGCACCACCATGCTATAGCTGTCACGCACTGAACTTCGTTTGTGATGATACCTGAGCCTTTGTTTCCAAGGATTATTGAGATCGACAGTGATAGTCCCCCACCCGCTAAAATAAAAACACCATTGATGATTGAATCTACCCGACTTCTGATTTCTTTCCATTCTTCAAAGTTTTTCTCAAGATAAGACGACACGAGGCCTCCTAGTGCAACCAACTTTTTTTATTCATAGGGACTCTCATTTCTCTTCCACATGTATCTGTCTACATTCCAGTTTATGCCTCTAAAACCCTTCGTAATTCTTTTACTCTAATTCGGGGTCATCTGAGAGAATACGCGCATAATCATGTTCAAAGTGCGCATGCCAAAAATCGCTCTTCAGTGATTACAAACCCATTGATTGTCCGTAACTTTAAAGCGCTTGTGCGTTATAAACTCGCCCTCTGATGCATCACTTCGAGCATGCCTGTAAATCCTATGCCTAGTTTCGTATACACGCAGAGAAACGGCGAAGTCATACGGCCAAGAGAAAGGCCTACCTCCCATTCACCCATGAACTATCGGACAGGCACGCTACCGCCACGGCGGCCATACGACATGACCACCCAGGCGGCGAAGGCCGCTGTGCGATCACGAGTACGGAAGGAATTGAGGGCGGGTAACCGAAACGGCAGTACGCTGCCAAACAGGCGGCAAGGCGCCTGCATTGAACGTCAGATTAGCGTTGGCTGGTCATCCCTTGGCCATAGTCGGCTTTCCTATCCCTGCGCATGATCGTTATTTTCGTGCTCTTAGCGGCACTGTTTAGAGTTTGGCATGTGCCAATAGCAGCAGAATAGACAAAAGATGTGAGGAATGGGAACGAATTTACGCGTTTTTTGGCTTAAGTCTTACAAACTGTCGAATTTCGGAAACCGCTTTTTGGAAGCACTTGCTTGCGTCTGAATCGGGTATAGGGATTTGATACTGGTACGACAGCCATGCCCAGCGCGAGCAAGCAATCACTCGCATATGGCGGATGGGTGGTATAGCTTGTTCAGCTCGGCGCTAGGTAACCGCGATGCGTTTTTGATCCACCACCGAACCTTGCCGCCATTGACCGGAACGACTCCGCGCGCCTGTGAGGCAACGCTTCCAGGTATCGCTACCAGGAAGCGTATTCACACCCAGCGCGGCAAGCGGGCCTGGGTTGCCATACTGAGTACCAAAACGAGCCAATATACGTGAATACGTCAGAATGAGCTGCGAGGCTTCAGATGGATACCCGTGTACAGTTTCGCATCGATGAAGAGACTAAGCGCCTAGCCCAGCAGATGGCAGAGAGCCAGGGGCGTACGCTCAGTGACGCCTGCAGGGAATTGGCAGAACAACTCGCCGAGCAACAGCGCCAAGCAACAGCGCCAAGCAACGTCACACCATGACTGGTTATCGCTTCAGGTCAAGCGAGCGTTTGACAGGCCCGAAGCCGGTGCAGCGACCTTTGTCGATCATGAAACCGCAAAATCCCGGATGGCAGAACGAAAGTCACGGATCCGCGCCCGTGACCTTGCCCCGGTAATCGGCGATTCCAAGGGAAGAAGAGGGTCTGACAAGGCGTGAAGCCATTTTCGACTTCCTCTACCAGTTCAATCCTGTGGTTGCCGAACGGACTGATGGCCAGATCGAGGAAAGGGCAGAACTGCTGATGCTGCAACCGCTACTCGGCGTAGAGCGCCAAGGTATTCCTGGTCGCTTGCTAATCCTTCCGGAAGTATCGCTTCTGATCTCCTATCAGTTGGCAGGCTCAGATATCCGGATCATGCGGGTCCTTCACCAAAAGCAGCAATTCCCGCCCGCCGATTGACGGCTAATCACTCTCTGACCGCAAAGGCTCGAAGCGGACGTAGCTTCTTGGCTCGGCTGATGGACGGAGTTAGCCGGCCCCTCCCCTTCGCTCGATATTCGTTTAGCGTCATTACTTCACCTGCTCTGCATCCTGCCCATCAGTGTCTCGCTATCACGCCCTTGGCTGGCCGGCGTCGCCTGCCGCACCTACCTCACCTATTGGCCGCTCTCGGTGTCAACATCGGCGAGAGGCTGGTCCTTGGGTGCGGGGTTGGCGTACTTCATCCAGGTCTTGCCGAGGTGGTTGCGCAGTTCGTTGCCCACTTGCTTGCCGTCGCGGGCTTCCAGGGCGGCCATGATGGCTTCGTGCTCGTCCATGGCGACGGACCACTTCTCGTTTTTCAGGTTGGAAAGATAACGCACTCGGTAGAGCTGTCGGCTAAGTGTGGCGTGAATCTCGATCAGGGAGTTGTTGCCGGAGAGCGAGACGATGCGGTTGTGGATCGCCTGGTTCAGGCGAAAGTAGTTCTGGCGGTCGCGTCGCAGGAAGGCGGCCTTCATCTCGAAGTGCAGGGCCTGCAGTTCGGCGATGTCGTCGTCGCTGGCATTGGTGCAGCAGAGCTCCGCGGCTGACTGCTCCAGCACGCTCAGCACGTAGGCCTTTTCCTGCACGTCCTGGGGGCTGACGTCGGCGACCACCGCACCCCGGCGTGGGGAGATGACCACCAACCCTTCTGCTGCGAGGATCTTGAACGCCTCGCGCATGGGGGTGCGCGAGACGTCCAGTTCTTCGGCCAGCTTGCGCTCGGGCAGCCGCTGTCCGGGCTGGAAGTGATCCATCACGATATGTTCACGCAGGTAGTTGGCGACCTTCTCCACCAGTCCTTCGCGTGCGTCCACTGCCGCTTCGTCCATCGTTATCGCCGTCATGGTCTTCGATATCTAAAGAATGGCATACCGTTTTTTGACGGGCAAACATTTACGCGGTTTGTCTCACTTCATTTATTCGTTGTTATTCAACGATATAACGCACATTTTTTGTCTTATGCGACCAAGGTCTATGCCCCAATCGTTTGACCATCAAAATGGTATACCACTACATTTCTCTGCATCTTGATCCCGCCCGATCCTTCCAGACCGAGGCCTTCAACCCGCTCAGGCAGCCCCCCCGGCATCGCGCCAGCGGTGGGCCAGGCCAGCACGGAGACGCTCTACGACCATGAATTACCTTCACCACTTTGATACCGCCACCACCGTCGAGGCATGCGTCGCGGGCGCTGGCGATTTCGGTCGCGGCATCCTCCGTCAGGCCCAGCAGATGCCCGGCATGAACGCGCGTATCGCGGTGGACATCAGCGCCGAGACGGCCGCCCAGGCGTTCGAGAAGGCCGGCATTCCGGCCTCGCAGATTGCGGTATGCCAAACGTCGGACGAGGCAAACGACGCCTGGCAGGCGGGTAAGTTTGTCGCCTGTGGCGATCTCGAAGTGGTCAAGCACCTGGATTTCGACATTCTGGTGGAAAGCACCGGTATACCAAACGCCGGTGCCGCCCACGCGGCCAGTGCGCTCAAGGCCGGCAAGCACGTCGGTATCGCCACCAAGGAAACCGAATCGGTGGTCGGCCCCTACCTGACCCGCCTGGGTAACCGCCACGGCCGCCTGTTCACTCCGCTGGACGGTGATCAACCGAGTCTGTTGATCGGCCTGGTGACCTGGGCCCAGACGCTCGGCTTCGAGATCATTGCCGCCGGCAAGAGCAGCGAATACGACTTTGTCTGGGACGAGGCGGATCAGGCGATCTGGTGCAACGGCATCCGCTTCGACGCCCCGGACATGGCCGACCTGTGGACGCTGCCCGAGGGCGACGAGCGCAGCGTGGTGCGCGCCCGTGGCGAGCACCTGAGCGCCATCCCGCAGATCTCCGCACCGGACCTGTGCGAGATGACCAATGTGGCCAACGCCACCGGCCTTACCCCCGACCACCCTGCCTTCCACGCCCTGGTGCTGCGTACCCATGAGGTGCCGACCCTGCTGGATCTGGAAGGCAACGGCGGCGTGCTCTCCGGCACGGGGCGTCTGGAGGTGTTCAACTGCCTGCGCCGCCCGGACGAGCTGAGCTTCGCCGGTGGCGTCTTTGTGGTGGTGCGCTGCGAGGACGCCCACGCCTGGGAGGTGCTGGACGGCAAGGGCCATATCCTGAGTCGCAGCAAGAAAAGCGCCATGGTCTACCTGCCGCGCCACCTGCTGGGCCTGGAGGCGCCGATCTCGCTGCTCGACGCCGTGCTCAAGGGCCTGCCCTCCGGCGGCGGCCAGGCCACCCGCCCGGCGGTTGACCTGGTCGCCCGCGCCACGGTGTCACTCAGCAAGGGGCAGGAGCTTGAGATGAAGGGCCATCATCGCCACATTGCCGGCCTTCAGCCCGAGGTGCACCCCGCCGCTGCACTGGTCGATGCCACCCCGGTGCCCTTCTATCTGCTGCCCGGCGCCACCCTCAAGCGCGATGTGGCTGCAGGACAGTTGATCAGCGTGGCCGACGTACAACTGCCGGATTCCACCTTGCTCCACCTTCGCCGCGAGCAGGACGCGATGTTCTTCTCCACCGCCGAATCTTCCTCCGAACCGGCCTGACGTCATGTCGGGCCACCTGGCAACCACTGGGCAGACGCCCATGCTCAACCACAACAACCACCCCCAGGAGAACGCCATGATCACCCGAAACGCGATCATCACCGCCAGCGCCCTCGGCCTGTCGCTCGTCGTTGCGAGCCCCGCCGCGCTGTCCGCCGACGAGGCGGCCGACTTCCCCTCCAAGCCGCTGCAGTTCCTGGTCGCCGCCGGCGCCGGTGGCGGCACCGACAACTTCGCGCGCACCATCAAGCCGCTGCTTGAAGAGGCCATGGACACCCGCGTGACGGTGGTCAACCTGCCGTCCGCCTCCGGCGCCCTGGCCCACCAGCGTACCGCCAACGGCGACGCCGACGGCCACACCCTGGACTTCGCCTCCTCGACCCTGGTCACCTCGCTTGCCGCCGGCCAGAACCCCACCGGCCTCGACCAGCTCACCCCGGTGGCGCGCATGCAGTCCGACGTGATGACGCTGATCGTCGATCCGGACAAGTACGCCGACTTCGACGCCTTCATGGAGCACGCCAAAGCCAACCCGGGCCAGGTCATCATCGGCGGCACCCACGCGGCCA
Organism: Halomonas sp. OfavH-34-E; assembly: GCF_024124525.1. Lineage (NCBI taxonomy): Bacteria > Pseudomonadati > Pseudomonadota > Gammaproteobacteria > Oceanospirillales > Halomonadaceae > Halomonas > Halomonas sp. OfavH-34-E. Next base: position 6,665 of record NZ_JAMXRY010000068.1, read on the forward strand.
GCCCCGACCGCATGGCCTTCCTGTCGTTCCGTGACGCCACCGGCCTGGACATCAGCTTCATCCCCTACGACGAGGAAGGCAGCGTCGCCGCCAACGTCATGGGCGGCAACATCGATGGCCTGTTCGGCGAGATCAGCTCGGTGCTGAGCTACATGGAATCCGGCGAGATGATGCCGATCCTGGTGTTCGCCGAAGAGCGTCTGGAGAACTTCCCGGACATCCCCACCACCGTCGAGAACGGCTGGGACCTGACCGACGGCAACGAGCGCGGCATCTTCGTCCACGCCGACACCCCGGACGCCATCGTCGAGAAGCTCGAATCCACACTGAAGAGCGTCTACGACTCCGAGACCTACCAGGAGTATGAAGAGCGGGTGAACCTGCACTACCGCGAGGGCTGGCTGGGTAGCGACGACTACCGCGAGAAGCTCGAGCAGAACCTGGAACTCTACACGCGGCTTCTGGAAAACACCTGATCCCGTGGACTGGCGGGCCGGGTACTACCCGGCCCCTCACCTTGCGCTGACGGGACTCGCTCCCGCTGGCCCGCCGTGAACCGAGCCTCACCATGCATACCAAGTTCACCGTCTTTGCCGTCCTGCTGCTGGTACTGGCCGCCGTCACCCTGGTGCCGACGCTTGATTTCCCGAGCTCCGAGGACGTCTCGACCTTTATCGGCCCGCGCCTGTGGCCGCTGTCGCTGTTGCTCCTGCTGATCGTGCTGTCGGCGACCCTGCTGGTCTCCACCCGCATGAGCCAGGCCAAAGAGCGTGCCAGCGACGCCGAGGCCAAGGCTTCGATGGAGAAAGCCCCAGCGACTGACCCCGGCCAACAGGCTGACGCCGGCCAGGCCAGCGCCACCGACAGCGCCACCGACAACGTTACCGACAGCACCACCGAAGCCGCTGACGTTGCTCTTAACCCTGGGTTTCTTGCCGCCAACCGCCACTGGTGGCTGATGGGCACCACCGTTGCCTACACCCTGCTGATGCCGGCCATCGGTTTTCTGCTGGCCACCGTGATCTTCACCCTGGCCTGCACCCTGCTGCTTGGCGCGCGCCACTGGGCGGCCCTGCTTGCCACCGTGGTCATCGCCGTTGCGCTGATCCAGGGCGTGTTCTCCACCCTGCTGGGCATCCCCCTGCCATGACACCCAGCCGGTACGATTTTCCACCAGTATTTCGCGGGAGCTGACGATGCTGGAGAGTTTTCTCAGTGGGCTAGGCGTGGTCTTCCAGCCCATGAACCTGTTGATCCTGACCTCGGCCGTGTTCATCGGCTTTATCGGTGGCGCGCTGCCGGGCATCAGCGGCGTGATCCTGGTGGTCATCCTGCTGCCGGTCACCTACGGCATGGAGCCCACCCAGGCGTTCATGCTGCTGACCGCCATCTACGGCTCCACCGTCTTCTCGGGGCTGATCACCGCCATCCTCTATCGCGCCCCGGGCACCCCGGAGGCGGTGATGACGGCCTTCGACGGCTACCCCATGACCCAGCAGGGCGAGGCCGGCAAGGCGCTGGGCATCGGCGTGCTGAGCTCGGCGGTGGGCGGGCTGGTCGGCACCATCGCGCTGATCATCTTCACCCCGATGCTGGCCTCGGTGGCGCTGAAGTTCTCCTCCCCCGAGTACTTCGCACTCGCCATCCTCGGCCTGACCGTGGTGGCCTCCCTCGGTGGCCGGCTGATCCTCGGCTTGATCGGCGCCACCCTGGGCCTGTTGATCGCCACCATCGGCATCGACCCGCTCACCGGAACCAGCCGCTATACCTTTGACAACCTCAACCTGGCCGAGGGGGTCGGGCTGATTCCGGTGATCGTCGGCCTGTTCGCGGTGTCCGAGGTGATGAAGCGCTCCCTGAGCCGTGACGCCGAACAACCGCTGACCAAGGTCAAGATCAAGATCTTCGACGCCCCCATCCTGAAGAAGATCGGCGTCACCCTGTCGCGCTCATCCATCCTTGGCGTCATCATCGGCATCCTGCCGGGCATCGGCGCCAGCACCGCCGCCATGGTCAGCTACAGCGAGACCGTGCGCTGGTCCAAGCACCCAGAGAAGTTCGGCAAGGGCGCACCGGAAGGTATCGCTGCACCGGAGGCCGCCAACAACGCCGCCGCCATGGGCGCCCTGGTGCCGCTGTTCGCGCTCGGGATTCCGGGAAGCGGTACCACCGCGATCATCCTCGGCGCCTTCATCATGCATGGCCTGCAGCCGGGGCCGATGTTCATGCTGACCTCGAGCGACCTGATCTACGCGGTGTTCGCTGGGCTGTTCGTGGTGAACTTCATGATCCTGGCGTTCTCCAAGCCGTTCATCAAACTGTTCACCCGGCTGCTTAACGTGCCCTACTCGGCGCTGGGCCCGATCATCCTGATGTGCTGCATCGTCGGTACCTACTCGGTGCGCAACTCGATGTTCGACGTCTGGCTGATGCTTGGCTTCGGTGTGCTCGGCTTCCTCTTGGAGAAGATCAAGTTCCCGCTGGTCTCGATCATCCTTGGCCTGGTGCTCGGCCCCATCGCCGAGAGCGAGCTGCGTCGCTCGCTGGCGATGTCCCAGGGCGATCTCGGCATCTTCTTCTCGCGCCCGATCAGCGCAAGCCTGATCGCCATCGCCGTGCTGCTTCTGGGCACCACCATCGTCATTGCCCTGCGCAAGCGGGCGAGGAACCGGGCCGCTGCGATGGGCTGAGGTGATAAAGCCACACATTGGCTGACCACCAGCACCCTCCCCACGCAGAAACGACATCGCCCTCGTTGCCGATCAGGCAACGAGGGCGATTTTTTTGCTGAATCATACGCGGGTGCCAACAACGCTATCTAAGTCGGGCGGCCTGACGGCCAGATGCCCATCTTGTCCTAAGCTTATCCAACAGGAGGTGGCCGATGACTACAGTAACCGTCGAGAATGCTCGCGCTGAGCTCGAAGCCTTGATCGACAAGGCATTGGAAAGCCACGAACCTATTTTCATCACCGGTAGAAGAGGTGACGCCGTCTTGCTGGCGGAAGATGACTGGCGTGCCATCCTGGAAAGCCTCCACCTGGCTTCCCTACCGGCCATGGGCGAATCGATCAGGGAAGGGCTGGAAACCGATCTCGGCCAGTGCGAGCGAGAACTAAAAAGGTGACTTGGCAGACAGGCTAGAGAGAACGCTTCGCCCCAAGCGCAAACTTGCTGCGACACCGCTTTTTACGCTCAGGCATCGCAAGCCTCCGCAAGAGTGCGGCAGAAAAACGCAAAGCATGAAGCAAATCCTGGGACGGAAATCCCGGATAGTTTCAATAAAGAGAAGAGACGGCAGGAAAGGAAAAACACCGAAAATCAGCACTGGCTCCCCGAACAGGACTCGAACCTGTGACCCAATGATTAACAGTCATTTGCTCTACCAACTGAGCTATCGGGGAACAACGATGTGCAGTACTTCAAGCTTGGCGACAATGTCAGTAATGCTGCAAGGCAAGATGGCTCCCCGAACAGGACTCGAACCTGTGACCCAATGATTAACAGTCATTTGCTCTACCAACTGAGCTATCGGGGAATTACCTTGAATTGTCGGTGCGTGACGCGGGATCAACCGTTGCGGTTGGCTCCCCGAGCAGGACTCGAACCTGCGACCCAATGATTAACAGTCATTTGCTCTACCAACTGAGCTATCGGGGAATCGCCTCAAGCACGGGGCGTAGTATACGGATCGCTCCGAGATCGTCAAGCCCGGTTGCGCTTTTGTTGACCCAAGGACTGGCTTAACCCGCTGATCCGCCTCGTAACCTGGGTTCGGGGCGGCTCTGGCTGCCGTCACGATGCACTGCACATCCTGAAGCCCTATCCTGAAGCCCTGCCCTGAAGTTCTGCCCTGCACGTTAGCCCCTCGCCCACCGGCCAGATGCGGGCGGGTCACAAACGCTGAAAGGCAGTGCCAGACGATGGCTGACGGGAGGCAAAAAACCGACGCATACGAAAGCACCCGCTGACCGGGGTCAGCGGGTGCTTTCTAAATCCTGGTGGCTACGCCCTGACTCGAACAGGGGACCCCATCATTATGAGTGATGTGCTCTAACCAACTGAGCTACGTAGCCTTTTGGGTCGTCGTGCGGCAAAAGCGCCGTGTCGACGGGGGAGAATTATGCACACCGTTCATGAACTTGGCAAGCCCGCCTGCGAAATTTTCGACGGCGGGCCTGCCTGCTCTCCCCCGGCCTGGAACGCTCTGGGCTTGTTAGACAGTCAGCTCAGGCTTGTTCAGCGCCCCAGTGCTGGCTTGTTCAGCGCCCCAGTGCTGGCTTATTCAACACCCAACTCCGCCTTGACCACCTCGAGGGCTGGCTCGCCATCGGCGGTCTCCACGCCTTCGAGCCAGGAGGCGAGCAGCTCCGGGTTGGCCTTGAGGTAGTCGCGGGCGGCCTCGTCCGGGGCGGTGCCGTCATCCATGATGGTGCCCATCAGCTGGTTTTCCATCTCCAGGGTGAAGCTCAGGTTGCTGAGCAGCGCACCGACGTTGGGGCAAGCGTCGGTGTAGCCTGCGCGGGTGTTGGTGTAGACGGTGGCACCGCCCAGGTCGGGGCCGAAGTAGTCGTCGGCGCCTTCCAGGTAAGCCATGTCGAAGTTGGTGTTCATGGGATGCGGCTCCCAGCCGAGGAACACCATCCATGTCTCGTCGGGGACGCGGGCACGCAGCTCCGCCAGCATGCCGGCCTCGCTCGAGTCGATCAGCGACCAGTCGCCGAGCCCAAAGGCGTCATCGTCGATCATCTGCTGGATCAGCTCGTTGCCGTCATTTCCGGCCTCGATGCCGTGGAGTTCGCTGTTGAACTTGTCGGCGTGCTCGTCGAGATCCGCCACCGAGGTGACACCGGCGTCGTAAACATACTGCGGCACCGCCAGGGTGTACTTGGCCCCTTCCAGGTTGGCCCCCAGGCGGTCGACATCACCCTGCTCGACGTAGGGGTCGCTGATGGACGCCATGGACGGCATCCAGTTGCCGAGAAAGACATCGAAGTCGTCGTTCTTCATGCCCGAGTAGGCGATCGGCACCGAGACGGTGTCGATACGCGTCTCGTAGCCCATGGCCTTCAGCACTTCGGTGGTCAAGGCGGTGGTGGCGGTGATGTCGGTCCAGCCGACTTCGGCGAAACGCACCGGCTGGCAGCTGTCATCGGCGGCCATCGCCTGGGGGGCGGCAAGGCCGGCGATGGCAGCCGCCAGTACGGACAGAGCGGGAATCGTCGGGGTCGTCATGATGCACTCCTTGTTGAGGTTATCGGTTGCAGTATGGTGGCCTGTTCACGACTGTGCCGTTGAATCGACCAGATTTTGATTGAACGTCCAATCAATAAAAGGCATACTCTCTACATCCTAACCTCGGGGGTGCCTCGAGGAGCAAGTCACTAGATTCAACTCTTGAGCACGATATCGCTCGAGACGCGCATCAACAGATTCACCTCTCGGGCACCTCAATGTTCGAGGGCGAACGGCACGGAGGTCTGTCATGCCCAAGGTAGGAATGGAGCCGATCCGCCGCCAGCAGCTGATCCAGGCGACCATGGCGGCGATCCACGAGGTGGGGCTTGCCGATGCCACCATCATGCGCATCGCCCGCCACGCCGGGGTCTCCGCCGGCATCATCAGCCACTACTTCGGTGGCAAGGATGGCCTCTTGGAGGCGACTATGCGCCAGATCCAGCATGACCTGGGCCAGGCCGTGGCGGCGCGGCGCAAGGCGCTGAGCGACACAAGCCCCCGTGCCCATCTGGAAGCGATCATCGACGGCAACTTCGACGCCTCCCAGACCAACGCCCGCGCTGCCGGCACCTGGCTCGCCTTCTGGGCCAACTCGATGCACAAGGCCGACCTGCAACGGCTGCAGAAGATCAACGACCGGCGGCTGTACGCCAACCTGTGCTACCAGTTTCGCCGGCTGATGCCCCGACACGAGGCCCAGCGCGCCGCCAATGGCCTGGCCGCGATGATCGACGGTCTGTGGCTACGCGGCACCCTGTCGCCGGAAGGCCTGGACGCGGTCCAGGCCCGCCAGTTGGCTCGGGAGTACCTGAATCGACTGCTCGACAGCCACGCGCCCGCTGCGGCTCACGAACCCGAACCGGCCTGAGTCTCTTCCGGCTCAGGCCCCGAGCCTCGAGCCGGATCTCAGGCAGACCGAGTGGGCAGGCTCAACGCCTGCGCCACTTGCATGCACATTCTTGCTCTTCACTTATCGCCCCGACATCGCTGTCAGCTTGCTGACACATGCCCTTTCGACAGGAGGATGCCATGGCAACTCTCGAACTCCAGAAGCTCTACATCGACGGCCGTCTGACCGACGCCACCTCCAACGAGACCTTCAGCGTCACCAACCCCTACGATGGCAGCCACCTGGCCGACGTGCAGGTGGCAAGCCAGGCCGACGTGGACGCCGCTGTCGCCGCGGCCCAGCGCGGCCAGAAGGTGTGGGGCGCGATGTCCGGCATGGAGCGCGGACGCATCCTCAACCGCGCCGTGGCGCTGCTGCGCGAGCGTAACGACGAGATCGCCGAGCTCGAGACCCGCAACACCGGCAAGCCGTTCAGCGAGACGTCCACCGTCGATATCGTCACCGGCGCCGACGTGCTCGAATATTACGCCGGCCTCGCCGCCGCCATCGAAGGCAGCCAGATTCCGCTGCGTGAAGACAGCTTCGTCTACACCCGCCGCGAGCCGCTGGGCGTCATCGGTTCCATCGGCGCCTGGAACTACCCGATCCAGATCGCCTGCTGGAAGTCCGCCCCGGCACTCGCCGCCGGCAACGCCGTGGTGTTCAAGCCCAGCGAGGTCACCCCGCTCACCACCATGATCCTGGCCGAGGTGTTCACCGAAGCCGGTCTGCCCGATGGCGTGTTCAACGTCGTCCACGGCGAGGCCGAGGTGGGCCAGGCGATCACCGGCCACCCGGACATCGCCAAGGTCTCCTTCACCGGCGAGGTGGGCACCGGCAAGAAGGTGATGTCGGCCTCCGCCGCCTCCAGCCTAAAGGACGTCACCATGGAGCTTGGCGGCAAGTCGCCGCTGATCGTCTGCCGTGACGCCGACCTGGTCCGTGCCGCCGACGCGGCGATGATGGCCAACTTCTACTCCAGCGGCCAGATCTGCACCAACGGCACCCGGGTGTTCGTCGACAACGCCGTCAAGGCCGACTTCGAGGCACTGCTCAAGGAGCGCGTGGCGCGCATCAAGGCCGGCGACCCGATGGACCCCTCGGTCAACTTCGGTCCGCTGGTCAGCTTCGAACACCAGGAGAAGGTGCTGTCCTACATCGAGCTGGGCAAGCAGCAAGGCGCCCGGGTACTGGCCGGCGGCGACGCCTGGGACCAGGGCGATTGGGCCAAGGGCGCCTGGGCGGCCCCCACGGTGTTCACCGACTGCACCGATGACATGCGCATCGTGCGCGAAGAGATCTTCGGCCCGGTGATGTCGGTGCTCGGCTTCGACTCCGACGAGGAGGTGCTCGAGCGCGCCAACGCCACCACCTATGGCCTGGCCGCCGGCGTCTTCACCGAGAGCCTCAACCGTGCGCATCGTCTGATCCACCGCCTGGAAGCCGGCATCTGCTGGATCAACACCTGGGGCGAGTCCCCGGCCGAAATGCCGGTGGGTGGCTACAAGCAGTCCGGCGTCGGCCGCGAGAACGGCATCGAGACCCTGGCCCACTACACCCAGACCAAGTCGGTCCAGGTCGAAATGGGCCCCTTCGAGTCGGTCTTCTAAGGCCGGCCCGTCGCGACAGCACTCGAACACCGCGTCACGCCTGACCCGGTCACCCCATTGCCTTCAGGGAGGCGTCACATGTCACAGCTCCGTGAATTCGACTACGTCATCATCGGCGCCGGCTCCGCCGGCAACGTCCTCGCCACTCGCCTGACCGAGGACCCGGACGTCCAGGTCCTGCTGCTGGAAGCCGGCGGCAAGGACCACCGCTTCGACTTTCGCACCCAGATGCCGGCAGCGCTGGCCTATCCGTTGCAGGGCAAGCGCTACAATTGGGCCTTCGAGACGGACCCCGAGCCGCACATGGACAATCGCCGCATGGAGTGCGGTCGCGGCAAGGGCCTTGGCGGCTCTTCGCTGATCAACGGCATGTGCTACATCCGTGGCAACGCCCTGGACTATGACGGCTGGGCCAAGCGCGACGGGCTCGAGGATTGGCACTACGCCAACTGCCTGCCCTACTTCAGGAAGGCCGAGACCCGCGATATCGGCCCCAATGACTACCATGGCGGCGACGGCCCGGTGTGCGTGGCCACCCCGAAGCCCGGCAACAACCCGCTCTACCACGCCTTTATCGAGGCGGGTCAGCAGGCGGGCTACCCGGCCACCGAGGACGTCAACGGCTACCAGCAGGAAGGCTTCGGCCCCATGGACCGCTTCGTCACGCCCCAGGGACGCCGCGCCTCCACCGCGCGTGGCTATCTGGACGAGGCCAGGAAGCGCCCCAACCTGACCATCGAGACCCGAGCCACCACCGACGTCATCCTGTTCGAGGGCAAGCGTGCGGTGGGCGTGCGCTATCAGCGCAAGGGCCAGACCCAGGAGGTGCGCACCCGTCGCGAGGTGCTGCTGTGCGCCGGCGCCATCGCCTCGCCGCAGATTCTGCAGCGCTCGGGCATCGGCCCGGCGGACCTGCTGGCGGAGCTCGGCATCGAGGCGGTCCACGTCAACGACAACGTCGGAGCCCATCTGCAGGACCACCTGGAGATGTACATCCAGTACGAGTGCAAGAAGCCGATCTCGCTGTACCCGGCGCTGAAGTGGTACAACCAGCCGGCGATCGGCGCCGAGTGGCTGTTCAAGGGCAGCGGCGTGGGCGCCAGCAACCAGTTCGAGGCCGCCGGTTTCATCCGCACCAGCGAAGAGGAAGCCTGGCCGAACCTGCAGTACCACTTCCTGCCGATCGCCATCAGCTACAACGGCAAGAGCGCGGTGCAGGCCCATGGCTTCCAGGCCCACGTCGGCTCGATGCGCTCCCAGAGCGAAGGCCGCGTGCGGCTGACCTCGGTCGATCCCAAGGCCGCGCCCTCGATCCTGTTCAACTACATGTCCACCGAAAAGGACTGGGAAGAGTTCCGCGACGCCATTCGCCTGACCCGCGAGATCATCGCCCAGCCAGCCATGGACGAGTTCCGCGGCCGCGAGATCTCGCCGGGGCCGGACGTGCAGAGCGACGATGAGCTCGACGCCTTCGTGCGCCGCCACGCCGAGACCGCTTATCACCCCTGTGGCACCTGCCGCATGGGCGACGGAGACGACTGCGTGGTCGACGGCGCCGGACGCGTGCACGGGGTAGAAAGCCTGCGGGTGGTCGACGCCTCGCTGTTCCCGGTGATTCCCACCGGCAACCTCAACGCGCCGACGATCATGCTGGCCGAGCGCATGGCCGACAAGATCCGTGGCCGCGAGCCGCTACCGCCGAGCCAGGCGCCCTACTACGTGGCCAACGGCGCCCCGGCCCAGAAGCCGCCGCAGCGCCGGCTCGAGGAGGCCCATCCGACCCAGAGCGAGCGGCGCCTCTCTGCACGCGCTGGTGCTGGTGCCGGTGCCGGTGCTGGTGTTGGTACTGGTGCTGATAGCACAGCGCAGCCTGGCTGACGCCGGAAAAGCTGCCGCTGGCGGCGACACGATTTAGACGACATCGACCTGGCCCCGTGACTTTCACGGGGCCTTTTTTGTGCAGCTAAGAGACCTCTAGTTCGACCATGGTGCAAGAGGCAAGGTTTTCGATGGCCGGTTGTCAGGCGATGGGCTAATCTGCAAGAATTCAAACAGGCGTTTTATTACAACCACACTTCCTCTCATCGCTCTCCAAGGAGAACCGCCCATGCTCAGCCTGCTCCTGCTCATCTTTGCGGTCGTTGGCCTTATCGCCATCGCCCGCCGCGAGGCCGGGGCCGCGCCTGCCGCCGCCCTGCCCGCTATTCTCGGGGTCGCGGGCCTGGTCCTCGACGCCGAATTCGTCGGCGTACTGCTGCTGATCACCGCCGCCGTCATCGCCGTCTGCGGCCTGCCGGCGCTGCGCCAAGGTTGGCTGTCGCCGCGTCTGTTCGCCATGTTCAAGAAGGTCGCCCCCCGCGTATCGGATACCGAGCGCACCGCGCTTGAGGCCGGCAGCGTGGCCTGGGACGGTGAGCTGTTCTCCGGCCGTCCTGACTGGCAGCGCCTGCTCGACTTCAAGGATGACGGCCTCAGCGACGAGGAACGCGCCTTCATCGACCATCAGTGCACCGTGGCCGCCGGCATGTGCAACGCCTGGGACATCGCCCGCGAGCGCGCCGACCTGCCGCCGGAGCTGTGGGACTACCTGAAGAAGGAACGCTTCTTCGGCATGATCATTCCCAAGGAGTACGGTGGTCTCGGCTTCTCAGCCAAGGCCCAGTCGGCGGTGCTGCAGAAGCTCGCGGTCAACGAGACCCTGATGTCCACCGTGGGTGTCCCCAACTCGCTGGGTCCGGGTGAGCTGCTGCTCAAGTACGGCACCCAGGAGCAGAAGGACCACTACCTGCCGCGCCTGGCCGACGGCCGCGAGATCCCCTGCTTCGGCCTGACCGGCCCCCGTGCCGGCTCCGACGCCACTTCGCTGCCGGACGTCGGCATCGTGTGCAAGCAGGAAATCGACGGCAAGGAAGTGCTGGGCCTGCGTCTGACCTTCAACAAGCGCTGGATCACCCTGGCGCCCATCGCCACCGTGGTCGGCCTGGCCTTCCGCATGTTCGACCCGGATCACCTGCTGGGCGACACCGAGGACCTCGGCATCACCTGCGCGCTGGTGCCGCGTGATACCGACGGCATGGAGATCGGCCGTCGCCACCACCCCATCGGCAGCCCCTTCATGAACGGTCCGATTCGTGGCAAGGACGTGTTCGTGCCGCTGGACACCATCATCGGTGGCCCCGAGATGGCCGGCGAAGGCTGGCGCATGCTGATCGAGTGCCTGTCGGTTGGTCGCTGCATCACCCTGCCCTCCGGCGCCACCGGCACCGGCCGCTACGCCATCGGCTGGGCCGGCGGCTTCGCCCGCATCCGTCGCCAGTTCAATGTGCCGGTAGCCGAGATGGAGGGCATTCAGGAGCCGCTGGCACGTCTTACCGCCAAGGCCTACATCGCCCAGGCGGCGGTCTACCAGACCGCCAACACCATCGACCACGGCCAGGCGCCGGCGGTGCCATCGACCATCCTCAAGAGCCAGCTGACCGAGTTCCAGCGTGACATCCTGGCCGACGCCATGGACATCCACGGCGGCAAGGCGGTGACCCTGGGCCCGCGCAACTACCTGGGCATCGGCTACAGCGCCAACCCGGTGGCGATCACCGTGGAAGGCGCCAACATCATGACCCGCAACCTGATGGTGTTCGGTCAAGGCGCGATCCGCTGTCATCCCTACGTGCTGGAGGAACTGGCGGCCAAGGACGCCGATGACGCCAAGGCCTTCGACCGGGCGTTCTTCCGCCATGCCGGGCTGATCTTCGGCAACGCCGCCCGCGCCCTCACCATGGGCCTGGGCATCGGCAAGCCGTCCTGCCCCTTCGACGAGGTCGCCCGCCCTTACGCCCAGGACGTGGCCCGTCTGTCCGCCGGCTTCAGCCTGTGCGCCGACGCCGCCATGGCGAGCCTGGGCGCCGAGCTCAAGCAGCGCGAGATGCTCTCGGCGCGTCTGGGTGACGTGCTCTCCAACCTCTATCTGGTGAGCATGGTGATCAAGCAGTGGCACGAGGGTGACAAGGTCGAGGGCGAGGCGGAACTGATGCACTACGCCTGCCGCTTCCTGCTCAACCGCGCCGAGACCGCCTTCGTCGAGGTCTTCGACAACCTGCCCAACCGGGCGCTGGGCAAGACCCTGAAGGTGCTGGTGATGCCGCTGGGCCGCCGCTGGGCACGCCCCCACGACGACCTGGCCCGGTCCATCGCCCGTGCGGTGTCCACCGACAGCGCCCTGCGCAAGAAGCTCTTGGTCGGCGCCTGGGACAGCAACGACCAGGTCCAGGACAACCCGGTGGCGCGCTACAACGCCCTGCTGGAAACCCAGGACCGCGCCGAGGTGCTCTATCGCCAGATCAACAAGGCGTACTCCAAGGGCAAGCTGCCGGTGCAGGCGCTGCACCCGGAAGAACGCCTGGAAGCCGCGCTCGAGGAAGGACTGATCAGCGAGGAGGATGCCGACTTCATGCGCAAGCGCGAGGCCGAGGTGCTCGACATGCTGAGCGTGGACGACTTCGCCTTCGACGCCTTCGTCACCGACAAGGAAAAGATGAACCACCACAACGTCACCGCGTAACGCCGACGTTTCGCGCACCACCACGACGCCCGGGCCCAGCCCGGGCGTTTTCATTGGCCGTTATTGCAGCGGCCAGACCAGCATGATCAGCGGGATGGCGACCACCATCACCACCAGGGTCAGCGGCAGGCCAAGGCGCCAATAGTCGCTGAAGTGATAGCCCGCGGGGCCCATCACCAGGGTGTTGGACTGGTGGCCGATGGGCGTCAGAAAGGCGCAGGAAGCGCTGATCGCCACCACCATCAGGAAGGGGTCAAGCGACAGCTCGAAACCGCTGGCGAGACTCGCCGCGATGGGCGCCATCAACAGCGCCGCCGCCGCATTGTTGATGACGTTGGACAGCAAGGTGCTGACCATGAAGAGCCCCGCCAGCACCAGGATGGGCGGCCACTGGCTGCCAAGCCCGAGCATCGCATCGGCGATCAGACCTGCCCCGCCGCTGGACTCCAGCGACTGCCCCACCGGAATCATCGCGCCCAGCAACACCACCACCGGGCCGTCGATGGCGCGATAGCCCTCGCGCAGCGGCAGCACCCCCACCAGCAGGGTGACCAGCGCGGCCAGCGACAAGGCCACCGCCGCCGGCAGCAGATCGAACAGCATGGCCGTGATGGCGACGGCAAAGATGCCCACCGACAGCGCAAGCTGGCGCGGCTGGCCGAGGGTCAGGCGCCGGTCTGCCAGCGGCAGGCAGCCAAGCACCGTCAGGCTCTCGCCCAGCCCTTCGGGATCGCCCTGCAGCAGCAGCACGTCGCCGGGCCGAAAACGAATATCGCGCAGACGCTGCTTGAGGCGCCCACCGTCACGGGCCACCGCCACCAGGTGCAGGCCGTACTGATGGTGCAGGCGCAGCTCGGCGGCGGTGCGGCCACTGATGGCGGCGTCGTTGCGCACCACCGCCTCGATCAGGTGCAAGTCTTCGGGGGCCTTGTCGTCCTGGCGCTCGTCGCCGTCCTCGGTGCCCCGCGCCGCCTCACGGGTCTCGTCCAGGGTGATGCGGCGCTCTCGCGCCTGCTCGTCCTCGTCGACCAGTTGGCGGGTACGCTGGGCCAGTGAAGCGGACCCGGCGTCGCCGTCTGCGTTCAATGGCTGGGCCGACGTCGATGCGGCCGCTGCGTTGTCCGAGGACCGCACCGGGTCATCGCTGTCGGCCTGCTCGGTGTTGCTCTGCTCGGTATCGGTAGGCTCGGCATCAGGATCCGGCGCCTCCTCGGGTGTCAGACCGACCCGCAGTCCGGCACGATCTTCCAGCGCCTTGAGCTCCTCGGGCCCAGCCTCCAGCAGCAGGATGTCGCCCTCCTTGAGCACCCCATAGAAAGAGTGACCGGCGTAGCGATGACCGCCCCGCACCAGCGCCAGCACGGGCACGTTGTCGTCGAGCTTGCGCCTGAGCTTGTGCAGCGACCAGCCCAGGGCCTGGGCATCGGCGTCGACCCGCACCTCCACCAGATAGTGGGCGGTATCGAACATGGCGTCGCGGCTGGCCTGGCCGGTGCGCCTTGGCACCAGTCGCCAGCCCAGCAGCACGATAAAGGCAACCCCGGCGAGTGCCACGGCGCCGCCCACCGGGAAGAAGTCGAACATGCTGAAGCGCTCGCCGGCGACGCTGGCGCGGTAGCTCGAGATGATGATGTTGGGCGGGGTGCCGATCAGGGTGGTGAGGCCACCCAGCAGCGAGCCGAAGGCCAGCGGCATCAGCAGGATCGACGGCGAGGTATCGTGTTCGCGCGACATCCGCAGGGCCACCGGCAGCAGCAACGCCAGCGCCCCCACGTTGTTCATGAAGCCCGACAGCACGGTGACAAGGCCGGTCAGCGCCAATAGCTGGTACAGGAGCCTGTCGCCGACCTTGAGCACCTGGGCGGCGATCACGTCCACCACCCCGGCCCGCTCGAAGCCACGGGACAGCACCAGCACCGCCACCACGGTGATCACCGCCGGATGGCCAAAACCGGAAAAGGCCTGGTCGGCCGGCACCAGCCCCAGCACCACCGAGGCCAGCAAGGAGGCCAGCGCCACCAGATCGAAACGAAACCGCCCCCAGACGAACGCCGCCAGCGTCAGCCCGAGCACGATAAATACCAGAAGACTGTCGTCCATGCCGGCCCCTCCCTGGGCGGCGCCCTGACGGGCGATTGCAGAGTGCTGGAGGTCGCGAAAGCGTCACCGAGAAAGCGCCAGGGTACCGCTGATTCAGCGTAGCCTAAAACACCTTGTCAGCGCGCCTAGGAGGGTTCGACGAAGGGCCGGCTTCGTCAACGAGCTGGGGTTCGGCAAAGGGTTAGGGTTCGTCAAAGGGCAGCGGTTCATCGCCTCGGCGAACCTCGAACACGTTCAGCGTCATCGCCACAAGGGCGTAGTAGCCAAGCACCCCGACCAGTTCCACCACGGCCTCCTCGCCGAAGGCCTCCACAGCCCTGTCGTAGGTGGCCTGATCGACGCGCCGGTGCTGATACAGCACGCTGGCCAGGCGATGGACGATGACTTCATCGCTGCGCTCGAAGGTCGGTTGGCGGCCTTCTCGCAAGGCCTCGACCACCGACTCGGACAGGCCGGCCTTGAGGGCTATGGGGGCGTGGATCTGCCACTCCGCCTGGGACTTCCACCAGGCCGCGGTGGTCAGGATGGCAAGCTCGGTGAGGCGCAGCGGAAGCGAGGTATGGTAGCGACAGAAGGCGCCCAGGCGCTGGGCATGGTCGGCAAGCTGCGGGCTGTGCACCCAGGCCAGGAAAGGACCATCGAGGTTGCCGCGGGGGCCGCTGAGGATATCGTCGAGCACCCGGCGCTGCTCCGCGCTCATGGTGGCGTCGTCAAGCTCGGGCAAGCGGGAACGAAGGGTCATGCTGTCATCCTGTACGTGGGAAAAAAGGTAGCAAGCCCGCCCCTTGGCGGGCCTGGTGTGTCAGTGGTGTTGCGCGGGCCGAAGCGCCAGGCATGGACTCAATGGCCCACCTGGCCAAGCGCCTGCTGCAAGGCGGCGTCGAGCTTGTCGACGATCTCGTCGAGATGATATTCCTCGACGATATAGGGCGGCGCCAGCAGCACATGGTCTCCACGGCGTCCGTCCAGGGTACCGCCGGCGGGGTAACACATCAGCCCCTGGTCCATGGCGGCGGCCTTGACCGCGGCGTTGAGGCGTCGGTCGGGGTCGAAGGGCTCCTGGCTGGCCCGGTCCGCCACCAGCTCGAGTCCCAGAAACAGCCCGCGTCCACGAATATCGCCGACGTGCGGGTGG
>NZ_JAMXRY010000069.1:0-19968 GCF_024124525.1 Halomonas sp. OfavH-34-E
GGCGCGCTGACCCTTGTCGCCCTGGCGCCGTTGCTTGGCGACCGTCCGCTGCGCTCCCGTGCGCTGATGGTCGCCATGGCCGAGCGTCGCCGCCAGTCTCGCTGACGCTTCAGCGCGCTGATATCGCCTGGCCGCGGGTGACCGCCGGCCTGTCGGCGGTGCTACCATAGGGCTCGTCTTTCATCCCCATGACGGAGAACCTTGATGCATCCCCCTCGACTGCTGCTCGGCGTCAACATCGACCATATCGCGACCCTGCGCCAGGCCCGCGGTACCCGCTATCCCGACCCGATTCAGGCGGCCCTGGTCGCCGAAGAAGCCGGCGCCGATGGCATCACCGTCCATCTGCGGGAGGACCGCCGTCATATCCAGGAACGCGACGTGCGCCTGCTGGCCGAGGTTCTCAACACCCGCATGAATCTCGAGATGGCCGTGACCGAGGAGATGCTGGCGCTGGCCGAAGAGGTACGTCCGGCCCACGTTTGTCTGGTGCCGGAGAAGCGCGAGGAGCTGACCACCGAAGGTGGCCTGGACGTGGTCGGCCAGTTCGACGCCATCGAAGCCGCCTGTCGCCGACTGGCCGCCGTGGGGGCAGAGGTATCGTTGTTCATCGATCCGGATCCGGATCAGATCGCCAGCGCCAGGCGCGCCGGTGCTCCGGCCATCGAGCTGCACACCGGCGCCTTCGCCGAGGCCGATAACGACAGCGAGCGGGCTCGCGAGTACCAGCGCATCGTGGCCGCCGCCGAAATGGGCGTCGAGCTCGATCTGATCGTCAACGCCGGTCACGGCCTGCATTACCACAACGTCGAGGCCATCGCCGCCATCCCCGGCCTCAACGAGCTCAATATCGGTCACGCCATCATCGCCCGGGCGCTGTTCGTCGGCCTCAAGGAGGCGGTGGCAGAGATGAAGCGACTGATGCTGGCCGGCTACGAGGCGGGGCTGGTCGCGGCCATCGACGAATTTGAGCAAGAGCACGAGCATGAGCACGACCACGACCATCAGCACTGAAGCGTTGCCGATGTCAACGCCGGCTCGAGGAGGTCTGTCTGTCGAGACCTTGCTCGGGAATACCGGGTCTGTCGGAGCCCTGGCATGATCCTCGGCATCGGCACCGACATCGCGCGGATCGAACGCTTCGATGCGGCCATTGCGCGCCATGGCGCGCGCTTCGCCGAGCGTATCCTGGGGCCGCTGGAAGCCGAGCGCTACACCGAGGCGCCACGGCCTTCGGCCTTTCTGGCCAAGCGCTTCGCCGCCAAGGAGGCATGGCTCAAGGCACTGGGCACCGGTCTTCGCCACGGCATGCGCTGGACCGAGATACAGGTGGTCAACGATCCCCTGGGGCGGCCGGAGCTGGTGGTCTCGGGGGAAGCGCTACGTCTGGCCGACCAGGCGGGCGTCGGCGCCTGTCACCTGAGTCTCAGCGACGAGAGCGATGTGGCACTGGCCTTCGTGGTGCTCGAAAGGCGTTGATCGTTGCGGGGGGGCTGCCCGAAGTGCGAGCGACAGTTGTCCGCGTCGGCTAAACCGGTCCCTTCAGTGGGGTTTCTCCGCTGTCCTGCTGCCAGCGCTCGACCTGGGTCATGGCCTGCTCCAGGGTGGGCAGCAGCGGACGAACCCCGTCGATCCCGCGTGAGCGAAGTCGGGTCTCGAGGGTTTCCACCAGCAGCGCCATGCGCGGCACACCGCAGTAGCGGCAGGCACCGTTGAGGGCGTGGATGCTATCGAGCAGGGCCTCTTCGTCCTCGGCCGCCAGCGCCGCCTCGATCTCTCGACGGGTCTCGTCCAGCGATGCCCCCAGGCTCGCCAGCAACTGCCTGGCCAGCGCCTCGCGCCCGCCAGCAAGGCGCGTGCCCAGGGCGATGTCGATGTCGGGCAGGTCGTTGCCCTGGTCATCGCTGTTGTCACGGGGCTGGCCCTGGTCCTTGCCAAGGTTCTTGCCAAGGTTCTTGCCATGCTCCTTGCCTTGCTCCTTGCCATGGGCCTGGTCTCGGACGGCCGGTTCGACCGAGTCATCGGCGTCACTGGCGTCCTGTCGATACTTGTCGGTGACCGGCGAGTTCGGCGCCGTGGTCGTCTCCGTCAGGCCGCTGCCCAGCCTTTCTCTAAGCAGGCGGTCGAGGCACTCGGTGTCGAGTGGCTTGATCAGCACATCGTCCATGCCGCTTTGCAGAAGCGCTCGGCGCTGGTGTTCCAGCACGTGGGCGGTCACCGCGATGATCGGTCGCTTCGCCCAGGCGGGGCTGAGTTGGCGGATCGCCTGGGTCGTCTCCACACCGTCCATGCCACCCATGCGAATATCCATCAGTACCATGTCATAGAGCTGCTGCTGGGCCAGCGCCAGGGCTTCTTCCCCACTGGTGGCCAGGGTCACGCGCCGCTCCGGGCCTTCCACCAGTTCTCGCAGCAGCAGGCGGTTGGTCTCACTGTCATCGACGATCAGCAGGCTGGCCATGGAGGTTTGCGTGTCCGGCGAAGGCGGCGGGGTCTGCGAGTTGTTCCACTGGGGCGGTGCAGCCGGGGCCGCTGTCGACGTCTCGTCGGGCACATGGGGCTGACGAGACGGTAGCGCCGGCGGGGACGTCGGCGCAGGCAGGCTCGGCCTGTGGCGAGTATCGGCGAGGGCGCCCTCCACCGCTTCCGCCAGGGTCTGGCGAGCCAACGGCTTGGACAGGACGCTCGAGCCATCGGGCAGGCCCAGTCCGGGCACATCCGGAAGTCCTGCATTGATCAACAGCAGGGTGGGGCAGTTGCGCTGCCTGAGTCGTGCGCGCAGCTCGCCGATGCGGCCCTCTTCGAGCTCCTCGATGGCGATGGCTTCCAGTGCCAGCGCAGCCTGCTGAGGGCTCGCCACAACCCGGGCGTCCCACTGTTCGAGCATATGCAAAAGGGCCCTGCGGGTGGGGCCGTGGGGTTCCTCGACAAAGATCGAGGCCTGGTCGAGCGCCAGTTCGGGGGCACGCACATGACTGACGGTGCTGGTCAGGGGCAGGGTGAAGTGGAAGGTGGAGCCGTGGTCGAGGGTGCTGTCAACGCCGATGGTGCCGCCCATCTGCCCGATCAGCTGCCGCGAGATGGCCAGCCCCAGGCCGGTGCCGCCGTACTGGCGACTGTGTCCGGCGGTGGCCTGGCGGAAGGCCTGGAACAGCCGTCGCTGCTGGCTGTCACTGAGGCCGATGCCGGTATCGCTGACGCTGATGCGCAGGGTGAAGCGCTCGTGGCGGGACTGTTCGACCATGACCCGCACGATGATCTCGCCGCGGTCGGTGAACTTGATGGCATTGTTGACCAGGTTGGTGATGATCTGGCGCAGTCGCAGCGGATCACCGGTGATTTCCGCCGGTACGTCGTCATAGATCAGGCTGAGCAGCTGCAGGCCCTTCTGCTGGGCCAGTGGCGCCTGCAGCCCCAGCACCTCGTCGACCAGCGACTGGAGGTCCACCGGCACCTGTTCCAGCACCAGACGACCGGCTTCCAGCTTGGAGAAGTCGAGCACATCGTTGACCAGCGACATCAGGTTGTCGCAGGCCCGTTGCACCTGGTCGAGCCACTCGCGCTGACGCGGGTCCAGCGACGAGCGCCCCAGCAGCCGGCAGAAGCCGATGATGCCGTTGAGCGGCGTGCGGATCTCATGGCTCATGTTGGCCAAAAACTCCGACTTGACCCGGTTGGCCTCCACCGCCTGGCGATGGGCCATGTCGAGCTCGATGTTCTGCACCTCGATGGTCTCCATGGACTCCTGAAGTTCCGAGGTGGCGTGTTCGATCTGCTGCTGCAGGTCTTCGCGCGCCCGCGCCTGGTGGTCGATCAGGGCGTTGACCCGGCGCCCCAGCTCGGCCAGCTCCAGCGGGTGGTCCAGCGGCAGGTGGTGGGGCTGACGACCGGCGGCCAGCTGGTCGAGCAGGTGGGCGATGTCATCCAGCGGCTGGGTCAGGCGGCGGCCCAGGGTGAAGGCCACCAGAAACAGCAGAAGGCCGCAGACCAGCAGGATCATGGCGCCCCTGGCGATATCGCTGTAGGTGGCGAGCAACAGCAGCGAGGCGTCGATATCGAGGATCAGGTAGGCGCCGTCCACGGCAGTGATCGGCGTCGTCAACACCCACTGGCGATAGTGCTGGGTCAACAGCCCCTGGCTGGGAGCCTCGACGTTCAGCGCTTCGGCCCGCAGTCGACCGAGTTCAAGCACCACCTGATCCTGCTGCACCAGGCGCAGGGCACGGACGCTGGGAATATCCATCAGGCGATTGGCAGCGGCCTGAACGCCGGCAATATCGTCCAGCGACAGGGCCTCGCCCAGCTCCGGGGCCACCAGCCGCGTGGCGGTAGAGAGGTTTTCTTCCATGGCGGCCTCGCGCAGGGCATGGTCCTGATACAAGGCGAGGCTGATCGCCAGCCCCAGCAGCAGCAGCGGCAGCCCCACGAGGGCTAGCATCAACCGTGTTCTCAAACTCATAGGCGCTGCGTTCCTGGCCGGGAATAGGCGCGGACGAAGAGCGGCCACCGCCGCCTCGTACGTCTCCATGTCACCCCATGGGACCATGCCTGTCCAGTGGCGAGGGGCGTCGATATAATGGCGTCAGATGACGTTACAAGGAAAGTCTTATGGAATTCCCCTACCTCGACCAGCTGGTCGGCAAGACCCCGCTGGTCCGCCTCAAGCGCATCAGCGCCGGGCGCAACAATGTGCTGCTGGCAAAGCTCGAGGGTGACAATCCGGCGGGCTCGGTCAAGGATCGGCCGGCCCTGTCGATGTTCGACGAGGCCGAAAAGCGCGGCGAGATCGCCCCCGGCGACACCCTGATCGAGGCGACATCCGGCAATACCGGCATCGCCCTGGCCATGGTCGCGGCGATGAAGGGCTATCGCATGGTGCTGATCATGCCGGAGAACGCCTCCAGCGAGCGCAAGCAGGCCATGGCGGCCTACGGTGCCAGGCTGATCGAGGTCAGCAAGGAAGGCGGCATGGAAGAGGCCCGGGACCTGGCCGATACCATGGTCGCCCGAGGCGAGGGCAAGTCGCTGGACCAGTTCGCCAATCCCGACAACCCGCTGGGTCACTATCGCACCACCGGCCCCGAGCTGTGGCAGCAGACCGACGGTCGGATCACCCACTTCGTCAGCTCCATGGGGACCACCGGCACCATCATGGGGGTGTCGCGTTACCTGAAAGAGCAGCGCGCCGATATCGAGATCATCGGCCTGCAGCCCGAGGACGGCGCCAGCATCGCCGGGATTCGTCGCTGGCCCGAGGCCTACCTGCCGAAGATCTTCGAACCCCAGCGGGTCGATCGGGTACTGGACATCGGCCAGCACGAGGCCGAAGAACACATGCGCCGACTGGCCCGGGAAGAAGGAATCCTGGCGGGGGTGTCCTCTGGGGGCGCCCTGGCCGGGGCGCTCAGGGTGGCCGAAGAGGTCGAGAACGCGGTGATCGTGTTCATCGTCTGCGACCGGGGAGATCGTTATCTCTCCACCGGTCTGCTGGCGCCGGAGTCCTGAGGTGGCTGGACTGGGAAAACGCCGTCCGCCGCGTCAGCGCTCCGGCGTCTCGGGGCTTGCTCACAAGCGCCCGTCGGACACTCGCCGGGCCTACCAGACCGACACGTCCGATGAACTGCCCGACGAGCTCGAGATTCAGGGGCTGTCCCACGATGGCCGCGGGATTGCCCGTTCGCCCGCCGGCAAGACCCTGTTTGTCGAGGGGGCCTTGCCCGGCGAGCGGGTCAGGGTGGCGGTACATCGCACCCGCAAGCGCTACGACGAGGCCCACCTGCGTGAGCTGATCGAGGCCGCGCCGACCCGGGTGACGCCGCCCTGTCCCTACATCGAGCGCTGTGGCGGCTGTGATCTGCAGCATCTGGAACTCGACGCCCAGCGTCGTCACAAGGCCGTCGTACTGTCGGAGCTGCTGGCCCGTCAGGGCGTCGAGGTCGACCTCGAGCGCATCGAGGTGCTGGCCAGTGATGACGTCGCCTATCGTCGTCGCGCGCGCCTGGGCGTCAGGGTCGATGCCGACGGCGGCATCCATCTGGGCTTTCGCGCCAGGCGCAGTCACCGACTGGTATCGGTGGAGAGCTGCACCGTTCTGGTGCCGGAGCTGTCGTCGCTGCTGGCACCGTTGCACCAGCAGCTGGCGAGCCTCGAGGCGCCACGCCAGGTCGGCCATCTGGAACTGCTGGCCAGCGACGGCCAGGTGACCCTGGTGATCCGGCAACTGCGTGAGCAACCCGCGGACCTGGCACGCTGGCGTGAATGGGCCGGTGAGCGAGGCATCGCCGTCGGCGTGCTGGCAGGCCGTGAACAGGTTCGCTTCGAGTGGCTGGTGACCCCGGCCCGAGGACTCCAGGTGACGGTCCCGTCGGCGCGTGGCCCGCTCAGCCTCGGCGTCGGACCGAGCGACTTCCTGCAGGCCAACGCCCAGGTCAACCAGCGCATGATCGAGACCGCGCTGGATTGGCTGGGAACACCTCACCGGGTCGATGAACCCCTGCTGGATCTGTTCGCCGGGATCGGCAATTTCAGCCTGCCGCTGGCGGCGTCGGGCTACGCGGTGAGCGCGGTGGAAGGCTCGCCGGAGATGACCGCACGCCTGGCCGACAACGCCGCGGGCGCGGATCTGGACGTGGCTGCCCTCCAGGGCAACCTGCATGACGAAGGGCAGGTGGCGAGGCTGTTGCGTACCCATGATGCCGAGGTGGTGGTACTGGACCCACCAAGGGAAGGGGCCGAGGCGCTGTGCCGGGCACTGGCCAAAAGTACGGTGTCCCGGGTCTTGTATATTGCCTGTGATCCCGCCACGCTTTCTCGCGATGCGGCACACTTGTTGCAGGGAGGTTATCGTCTGCAACGGGTCGCCATGGCGGACATGTTCGTGCACACCTCGCACCTCGAGTCGATGGTACTGTTCGAACGCCAGGGGCCGTCGCCACGCCAAGGAGTCAGGAAAGATGGTTAAAGTGCGGGAAGACCAGCCGTTGACCGCGGATGGTCGGGTCGATATCGATCAGTGGGTCGCGCGGCTGCAGGACGACGTCAAGCTGGCCGACGCCGATGAACTGGTCGAGGCCTGCCAGCTGGCGCAGTCGCTGGAGCAGGCCTCCGAGCGGCCCCACAAGTCCTGGTTGAAGGACGGCTCGAGCTTTCGCATGGGCCTCGAGATGGCCGATATCCTCGGTGAGCTGCGCCTGGATCAGACCGCCATCGAAGCCGCCGTGCTGTATCGCGCGGTGCGTGAGAACCTGATCAAGCCCGAGCAGGTGGCCAAGCGTTTCGGCCGCGAGGTGGCGAGCCTGATCGAAGGCGTGCTGCAGATGGCCGCGATCAGCAATACCCAGGCCACCACCGCCGGCCTGCAGCAGCAGGATCAGCAGGACAACCTGCGCAAGATGCTGGTCAACATGATCGACGACGTCAGGGTGGCGTTGATCAAGATCGCCGAGCGCACCTGCGCCCTGCGCCAGGTCCGCGATGCCCCGCGCGAGAAGCAGGTGCGGGTCGCCCGCGAAGTGTTCGACATCTACGCTCCGCTGGCCCACCGCCTGGGCATTGGCCACCTCAAGTGGGAGCTCGAGGACCTGTCCTTCCGCTACCTCCACGAGGACGACTACAAGACCGTCGCCCGGCAGCTGGCCGAGAAGCGCCTGGATCGCGATCGCTACATCCAGGAGGTGGTGGAGACCCTGAAGTCGCTGATGTCGGCCCAGGGCATCCACCAGTTCCAGGTGGACGGTCGGGCCAAGCACATCTTCTCCATCTGGCGAAAGATGAAGCGCAAGCGCATCGACTTCTCCCAGGTCCACGACGTACGCGCGGTGCGCATCCTGGTGCCCACGGTGCAGGACTGCTACACCATGCTCGGCATCGTCCACTCGCGCTGGCACACCGTGCCCGACGAGTTCGACGACTACATCGCCAACCCCAAGAAGAATGGCTACCAGTCCCTGCATACGGCGGTCATCGGCCCCGAGAACAAGGTGCTGGAAATCCAGATCCGCACCTTCGCCATGCATGAAGAGGCCGAACTCGGGGTCTGCGCCCACTGGCGCTACAAGGGCCACGATACCAATGCCCGCAGCGACAGCTACGAGGAAAAGATCGCCTGGCTGCGTCAGGTGCTCGAGTGGCACGAGGAGATCGGCGAATTCGGCGACCTGCGCGAGGGCCTGACCAGCGACGTGGCGCCGGATCGTATCTATGTGTTCACCCCGGACGGTCACGTCATCGATCTGCCCAGGGTCGCCACCCCCATCGACTTCGCCTACCGCGTGCACACCGAGGTGGGCCACCGCTGTCGCGGCGCCAAGGTCAACGGTCGCATCGTGCCGCTGACCTACAAGCTCAAGACCGGTCAGCAGGTCGAGATCCTGACCGCCAACAAGAGCGCCCCGAGCCGTGACTGGCTCAATCCCAACCTGGGCTTCGTGCGCACCTCCCGGGCCAGGGCCAAGATCCAGTCCTGGTTCAAGCACCAGGCGCGTGACCAGAACCTGGAAGAGGGCAAGGCGCTGTTCGAGCGTGAGATGAAGCGTCTCGACGTCCACGACATGGACCTCGCCACCCTGGCCCAGAAGGTCAACTACGCCAATGCCGACGACATGTACGCCGCGCTTGGCGCCGGCGACCTGCGTATCGGTCAGGTGCTGCACCAGGCCCAGCAGCTGTTCGGCGACAGCGATGAGCAGGAGCACCTCGACCGGCTGCTGGCCAAGCCGCGTCAGAAGCCGGCCAAGACCCCGGACGGCGAGATCACCGTGCTGGGCGTCGGCAACCTCAAGACCAACATGGCCAACTGCTGTCATCCGGTCCCCGGCGAGCCTATCGTCGGCTTCATTACCCAGGGCCGTGGCGTGTCGATCCATCGCCAGGACTGCCCCAACATCCTGCAGCTTAGGGTCGACGAACCCCAGCGGGTGATCGAGGTGGAGTGGGGCGAGCGCTCTAGCAGCCAGTACCCGGTGGATATCGAGATCCAGGCCTGGGACCGCTCCGGTCTGCTGCGCGACGTCACCGCCGTGCTCGGCCAGGACAAGGTCAACGTGCTCTCGGTCAACACCCTGACCAACACCGACGACGGCATCGCGCGCATCTCGATCACCGCCGAGGTGGACGGACTGGAGACCCTGGGCCGGCTGTTCTCCCGCATCCAGCAGCTGCCCAATATCATCGAGGTCAAGCGCAAGCGCGGTCAGGGAGGGCGTCGCACATGAGCCGGCGCTATTCCATCGATGACCTGCTGACCCTGATGGCGGTGCTGCGGGACCCCCAGCAGGGCTGCCCCTGGGACGTCAAGCAGCACTGGGACACCATCGTCCCCCACACCCTCGAGGAAGCCTACGAGGTCGCCGACGCCATCGAGCGACGCGCCTTCGACGAGCTGCCGGGGGAGCTCGGCGACCTGTTGTTCCAGGTGGTCTACTACAGCCAGTTCGGCAGCGAGGAAGGGCGTTTCGATTTCCATGACGTGGTGCACACGCTGACCGACAAGATGCTGCGTCGCCATCCCCACGTGTTTCCCGACGGCACCCTTGAATCCCGCCGCCAGGGCGTCAGTGCCGCCGAGGTCGAGACCCGTCAGGTCCACTCCCGCTGGGAGGCGCTCAAGGCCGAGGAACGGGAAGGACGCAGCGGCCCGCAGCAGGGCGAGGCCGAAGCGGTGGTTTCTGTCTCGGCGCTGGATGACGTGCCGCGGACCCTGCCGGCGCTTAGCCGCGCCGCCAAGCTGTCCAAGCGCGCGGCCCGGGTGGGCTTCGACTGGCCGGACACCGACGGGGTGCTCGACAAGCTCGAAGAGGAGCTGGGCGAGATTCGCGAGGCGCTCTCGGCCGGGGATCGCGACCACGCCGCCACCGAGGTGGGCGACCTGCTGTTCGCCACCGTCAATCTGGCGCGCACCCTGGGAGTCGACCCGGAAGCCTGCCTGAGAGGCACCAATCAGCGCTTCGAGAGCCGCTTTCGCCATATGGAGCGGTCCCTGGAAGCCCAGGACACGCCGCTCGGCCGGGCCTCGCTGGAGCGCATGGAAGAGCACTGGCAGCAGGCCAAGCGTGCCGAACGCGCCGAGCCGTCCGATCCGTTCGATCCGACCATGGACTGACGAGGCCGGCCAGACCCTATCGATAACAAGGCGGGGCCGCACGCTCGGGACCCGCTGGACACCACACCCAAGGAGACCCCATGAGCCACGATCTGCACGAATCCTTGCGCGATAACGTCCGCATCCTCGGCGACAGCCTGGGACGCACCATCGCCGATGATCTCGGACCCGAGTTCGTGTCACGCATCGAGACGATTCGCGGACTGGCCAAGCGGGGCCGCCAGGGCGAAGAGGCCGGCCAGCAGGAGCTGATCGAGTACCTGCGCCGGCTGCCGGAGAAAGACCTGTTGCCGGTGACCCGGGCGTTCAATCAGTTCCTCAACCTGGCCAACATCGCCGAGCAGCACTACCGTGCCCGCTTTCGTCGGGTCGAGGACTACAAGCCCGGGATGCAGCCGGTGCTCGGTGAGTTGCTCGAGCGCGCCCGGCGCGAGGGTCACTCGTCGCGCACCCTGGTCGAGACGCTGGCCAACATGCGCGTCGAGCTGGTGCTGACCGCCCATCCCACCGAGGTCATCCGGCGCACCCTGATCCAGAAGTACGACGCCATCGATGACTGCCTCAGCGCCATCGAGTCCTCCAGCGAGTACCCCGAGCGGGCTGCCAGGGCCAAGGGCCGGCTCGAGGAGCTGATCAGCCAGGCCTGGCACACCGACGAGATCCGCCACGACCGTCCGACCCCGGTGGACGAGGCCAAGTGGGGCTTTGCGGTGATCGAGAATTCACTGTGGCAGGCGGTGCCGGACTTCCACCGGGATCTGGACAACCTGCTGCTGGAAAGCGCCGGCGAGCGTCTGCCGCTGGACGCCGCGCCGCTGCGTTTCGCTTCCTGGATGGGCGGCGATCGCGACGGCAACCCCAACGTCACCGCCCGGGTCACCCGGGAGGTGCTGCTGCTGGGCCGCTGGATGGCGGCGGACCTGTACCTGCGTGATCTCGAGCAGCTCAAGATCGAATTGTCCATGTGGAGCACCAACAGTGCCCTGCGTGCCGAGGTCGGCAACGTCGCCGAGCCCTATCGCGAGCTGCTCAAGCGTCTGGTGGCGAAGGTCGAGGCCACCCGCGACTGGGCCAAGGCCGAACTCGACGGTAAGAGCTATGACGGCGGGCCGATCATCGAGACCCGGGATCAGCTCTATGCGCCGCTGCTGGCCTGCTACCGTTCGCTGTGCGACGTCGGCCTGGACACCATCGCCAACGGTGTACTGCTCGATACCCTGCGCCGCGTGGCGGTATTCGGCGTCACCCTGACCAAGCTCGACCTGCGCCAGGAGGCCAGCCGCCACGCCCTGGTGATGGAAGAGCTGACCCACGACCTGGGCCTGGGCAACTACCGCGAATGGAGCGAGGAGCAGCGCCAGGCCTTCCTGCTGGCGGAGCTCGAGTCGACCCGGCCGCTGATCCCGCGGCGTTGGGAGTGCTCCGCCGAGACCCGTGAGACCCTGGACACCTTCCAGGTGGTCGCCGCCGAGCACGGCGAGGCGCTGGGCACCTACATCATCTCCATGGCCGCGCAGCCTTCGGACGTGCTCACCGTGGCGTTGTTGATGAAGGAGGTGGGGGGCCGTGTCGGCATGCCCATCGCACCGCTGTTCGAGACCCTGGACGACCTCAATCGCGCCGGCGACGTCATCGATCGGCTGCTGGCGCTGCCCGGCTACCGCCAGTTCGCCGGTGATAGCCAGGAGGTGATGATCGGTTACTCCGATTCGGCCAAGGACGCCGGCCAGCTGGCGGCGGCCTGGGCCCAGTACCGCGCCCAGGAGGCGCTGGTCGATGTCTGTGAAAGCCACGGTGTCGACCTGACCCTGTTCCACGGCCGCGGTGGCACCGTGGGCCGTGGCGGCGGTCCGTCCCACGCCGCCATCCTGTCCCAGCCCCCAGGCTCGGTGAACGGCAGCCTCAGGGTGACCGAGCAGGGCGAGATGATCCGCTTCAAGTTCGGCCAGCCCGATATCGCCCTGCGCTCCATGGAGATCTACGCCTGCGCGGTACTGGAGGCGTCGCTGCTGCCGCCGCCCAAGCCCAAGCCGGCCTGGCGCGACGAGATGGACCGCCTGGCCGAGATCGCCCACGGTGCCTATGTCGGTGTGGTTCGCCAGGACCCCGATTTCGTGCCGTACTTCCGTGCGGTCACCCCGGAAGGGGCGCTGGGCCGCCTGCCGCTGGGCTCACGGCCGACCAAGCGGCGTCAGGACGGCGGCGTCGAGACCCTGCGCGCGATCCCCTGGATCTTCGCCTGGACCCAGATCCGTCTGATGCTGCCGGCCTGGCTCGGCACCGGCGAGGCCTTCGCCACCCGCCTGGCCGAGCCCGGCGGACTCGAGGTGCTGCAGGAGATGCGCGAGCAGTGGCCGTTCTTCGGCACCTACCTGGACATGCTCGAGATGCTACTGGCCAAGGCCGACGTGGAACTGGCCGCCTACTACGAGCATCGCCTGGTGGACGAGCCGAGCCTGGAGGCCCTGGGCAACCGCCTGCGCGAGCGTTTCGGCAAGCTCAACGAGGAACTTCTGAAGATCCTCGATCAGCAGGAGCTGCTCGAGAAGACGCCGCTGATTCGCCAGGCCATCGAGGTGCGCAACCCCTACATCGACCCGCTGCACGGCCTGCAGGCCGAACTGCTGCAGCGTAACCGCGACGCCGACGGCGCCATCAGCGCGGACCTGTCCCGCGCCCTGATGGTGACCATGGCGGGGATCGCCGCTGGCCTTCGCAACACCGGCTGACGCCACCGCGAGCGATACCCTGAACACCCAGCGCCCGGCCAGATGGCCGGGCGCTGGCGTCTTGGGTGAGCGTATCGGTTGGGTGTGTCGGTCGGGCGTTTCGGGATGTGTTGTGGATGCCGACGTTTCAGTCGGACGAGCTCGACCGATCGCGCTTGAGCCGTCGCATCAACCAGGACTGGCTGACGCCAAGGCCCTGGGCTGCCTTGCGGGTGCTGCCGGCGCGGGACAGAGCGTCATCGATGGCCTGGCGTTCGATCTCGGCCAAGCGCTCGGGCAGGGGGCGGGAATCATCCAGTGGCAGCGACAGAGCCCCGTCGCTTGGGCCGTCGTCTTGCCACGAGCTCTTGCGCGAGCCGTTGAGGGAAACGCGGTCGGCAAGGCTAGCGGGCACAAGCTCCGGGTGGTCGAGGGCCAGATCGTCGATGCCGATGGTGTCGTCTTCACAGAACACGCTGAGCCGCTCGAGCAGGTTTTCCAGTTCGCGCACGTTGCCAGGCCAGGAGTGGTGGGTCAGCGCCCTCAGCGCGTCGCGCTCCAGGGTGATACGGCGCTTGTGGCGGCGGGATATCCTGGCCAGCAGCTGATTGGCCAGACCGGGGATGTCCTCGGCGCGCTCGCGCAGCGGTGGGATCTCGATGGGCACGATATTGAGTCGGTAGTACAGGTCGGCGCGGAAGCTGCCATCCCGCACCCGGGCGGCCAGGTCGGCGTTGGTGGCGGCGACGATGCGTACCTCGGCCTTGCGCGGCTTGCCGCCCAGCGGGTGGTACTGACGTTCCTGCAGCAGTTGCAGCAGTTTGGGCTGAAGCGTCAGCGGCAGTTCGCCTATCTCGTCGAGAAACAGGGTGCCGCCCTCGGCCAGGGCCACGTAGCCGACCCGCCCGTCGCGATGGGCGCCGGTGAAGGCGCCGCGCTCGTGGCCGAACAGCTCGGCTTCCAATAGGGCCTCGGGGATCGCCGCGCAGTTGACGTGAATCAGCGGCTTGTCAGAGCGCGGGCTGAACTGGTGCAGGCGATTGACCAGCCAGCTCTTGCCGACGCCGGTCTCGCCGCTGAGCAGCACCGTGGTGTCACTGGCGGCGGCGCGCTCGAGGCGCTCCAGACACCGGCGATAGCGCGGGCTGCGGCTGGATGAGGCGGGGCTGGCCTCCGTCGCTACCTGCTCCTGACGGATACGCTTGAGCTGATGCATGACGTGATCGAGCAGCGCCTGGGTGGTGTCCGGCGAGCGCGAGGCCAGTACGTCGCGGTCCAGGTTGCGGGCCTGGACCAGCACCGCATCGGGTTCACCGGAAGGGTCGCCGCCCAGGTGAAACAGGCTGCCGTTGACCAGGTAGTCCTTGCCGCGATAACGGTGGACCACGCTGACCGGTCGCCGCTCATCGATCACGAAGCGGGTGACCGAAGGCGAGAATACCCCTTCCTCCTCGAGCCGGTAGACGTCGCTCTGGTAGAGGTGTTCCGCGCTGGCATCGAGCTGTGACAGGCTCGCCTGGTTAACCCACAGCGGGCGTCCCTTGAGGTCGGTGATGAAGATGCCGTCCTCGAGGGCGTTGAGGATGGCCAGTAGCTGTCGGGGCATGAGGGGGCCGTGGTTCATCGAGGCTCCAGGCAGGGTCCAGAACGTCAATGGTGTGCCGGGAGCGCGTGTTAGTAAAGCCAGGCCGGCGCCTCACGGCGCCGGCCTGGTGGATCAGTGACAGCAGCGGTGACGGTGGGCTCAGGTCCCCAGCTTGCTGAACAGATAGCCCCACAGCGCGCCTGCGATGATCACGAACAGCACCATGATGCCCCACACCTGGCGGTATTCGCGCACCAGCTCGCGGGCGCCATCGGGGCGGGCCAGGATGTCGCGGATGGTGGTATCGGACAGTCGCCTTGCACGAATGTCGTCGAACACCTTGAGCTCGTACTCGGAAGGCTGGCTCTTCAGTCCCACCGCGATCAGCGCCAGGGTGCCGAGCAGGATGGCCACCTGCAGGTTGTCGATATGCAGCGGCAGGCTGACCAGGCCGTGGCGCTCGAGTTCGCCCACCACGATGAAGGTGATCGAGCCCACCAGCATGCAGGCCAGCGCGGCGTTGGCGTTCATCCGACGCCAGTGCATGGCGGCGACGATGGTCGGCAGCCAGGCCACGGCAAAGATCGCGCCGGCGTAGATCGAGATCCAGTAGATGCCCGCCGGGCGCGAGATCGCCACGGCGCACACTACCAGCGCTACCACCGCCTGGGAGATGCGGCCGAGTACCACGCCCTTGCGTTCGCTGACCTCACGGTCGAACAACTTCTCGTAGAGGTCGCGGGCCAGGGCGAAGCCGGTCAGCACGAACAGTGTCGAGGCGGTGGACATGATTGACGCCATCAGGCCGGCCAGACCGATACCGGCCAGGGTCGGGTTGGTGTGTTCCATGAAGCCGACGATCATGGCGCGGTCGGTGGGCTCGATGCCGGGCTGGATCACCTGCATGGCGCTGGCCGCCAGAAACACCAGCAGCTGCATGGCCGGGGCGAAGAACACGCCGATCACCGCCACCTTGAGGATGACGAAGTCGTTCTTGGCCGGAAAGACGCGGGACACCAGCGCCGGGGTGCAGGCAAAGAACAGGATCCACACCAGGAACTGGGAGATCGACCAGCCCAGCGGGCGGTCGTTGGCGCCCCCCACGGTCCAGAAGCCGGGCAGGGTCTCGCCGAGGCCCTTCATCGCCTCGAAGCCGGCGTCGCCGATCAACATCGGTGCGATGACGAAGGCGATGGCCAGCATGGTGAAGAACATCATGGTGTCGGTGTAGACCACCCCATACATGCCGGACAGCGAACAGAACGCCAGCAGTGCCAGGGTGAAGGCGACGATGATCACCGGGAAGGGGATATCGATGATCTCGGCCAGCACCAGGCCGGCGCCGATCAGCTGGATGATGCCGTAGCCGAGCAGGCCGATCACCATCAGGATCAGTGCGACCACGCTGACCCACTTGTTGTTAAAGCGGTAGTCGAAGAAGTCCATCATGGTACGGCAGTTCAGCGCCTTCAGCTTGCGACCGATGAACACCACCGCGATCAGGGTGCCGACCCAGGCGCCGAAGGAGCCCAGCGCCGCGATCACCAGCGGGCCTTCGCTGTAGGAGATGCCGGCGATCCCCATCAGGGTCACGGCGCTGAGGAAGGTGGCGGCCAGGGTTCCGACGATCAGCAATGTCGAGCCCTGCTCACCCATGACGTAGAAGTCGTCCTTGTTCTTGATACGGCGTGCCAGCAGGGCCGCCACCGCCACGTAGGCGGTCAGTACGATGGCGAAGATGGCCAGGGTCATGACAGGTCTCTCAGGTCAGATGAAGTCTTGTTGTGGTTGGTGGTGTCGGCCGAGGAGGAAGCCGCCGCCTCGTCCTTCAGGCGACGAATGGTCGGCCGGTATTCGCGCAGCAGGATGACGCCGACGATGACCACCGACAGGGCGGTGGTCAGAAAGGCGTTGGCAAACAGCAGCAGCACATGGGAGTTGATGTCCATAAGGTATCTCTTGTTGTGAATGGCCTGAGCGTCCGGGGAGCGAGTCGGCTGATCGGGCAAAGGGCCTTTGATGCTATTCCGACTCGGTGAATCGAAATCGATTCATTGTGGATTGTTCAGGGCGCTGATGGCGATCTCAGTCGCGCTCGGCGCGTGCCAGCACCGCGTCGCACAGCAGTTGGGTGCCCAGCGCGCAGTGCTCAGGCTCGGCGTATTCGGCCTCGTTGTGGCTGATGCCGTCGCGGCAGGGCACGAAGATCATCACCGTGGGGGTGACGTGGGACAGGTGCACGGCGTCGTGCCCGGCGCCGCTCATCATGCAGGGGGCGTCGAGCTCGCGCGCCTTGACGGCCTCGCGCAGGGAGTCGATCAGGGCGTCGTCGAAGGGGGTGACCGGAGAATGCCAGCGGCGCTCGAACGTCAGCTCCACGCCCTCGGCGTCGGCGGCGTCCCTGGCCAGACGTTCCAGTTCGGCATCCAGTGCATCGAGGCGTTCGTCGCTGACGTGGCGCAGGTCCAGCAGCAGGCGGACCTCGCCGGGGACCACGTTGCGCGAGGGCTCTACCACCTGGAAGTCGCCCACGGTCAGGCGCGCAGCGCCGTCCGGGTCCGCCATGACCACCTCGCGCATGCGCTGGATCATGGCGGTGGCGGCGAGCAATGGGTCACGGCGATAGCTCATCGGCGTGGGGCCTGCGTGGGCCGACTGACCGCGCAGACTCAGGTCGTACCAGCGGATGCCCTGGACCCCGGTGACGATGCCGAGGGGATGGCCCTGCTCCTCGAGCACCGGGCCCTGCTCGATGTGCAGCTCGAAGTAGGCGTCGAGTTCGGGTTCGCCCAGGGGCAGATCGCCGGCCTCGCCGCAGGCCGCGATGGCCTCGCCCAGGGTGACGCCCTTGCTGTCGCTGGCGCCGAAGAAGGTCGCCTCATCGAGGCGGCCGGTCCAGACGCCGCTGCCGCCCATGGCCGGGGCGAAGCGGCTGCCTTCCTCGTTGGTCCAGACGATCAATGACAACGGTCGGCGTGTGGTGATGGCGTTGTCGTGAAGGCTGCGCAGCACCTCCAGGCCCGCCAGTACCCCCAGCACGCCGTCGAAGCGTCCGCCCAGCGGCTGGGTATCCAGGTGGCTACCCATGGACACCGGGGGCAGGTGGTCCTCGCGTCCGGCACGCCGGATAAACAGGTTGCCGGCCTTGTCACGCTGCCAGGTGCAGCCCAGCGCCTCGACCCAGTCCAGCAGCAGGCGGCGCCCATCGGCGTCTTCAGGGGTCATGGCAAGACGGCGGCTGCCGCCGTTGGGGGAAGGGCCGACCTCGGCCATCTGCATCAGGCTGTCCCACAGGCGGTTGGCGTCGATATCGATGGAGCGGTGGGGGATCGATGACATGGCAGGAGATTCCTTGTGATTTGGTGTTATGCCAAACCACCAAGCTATTCTCATGCCGTACTCAGAAAAATGTCTTTAAAACAAGCGCATAAAGATGAGATATGGCGCAAGGCGACGTCAAGAGTCACTGCGTGTAACGCGATCGAGTCGATTCCGACTCGGTTTGCCGGCGGGGCTAGAAGGGGAGGTGGAACGAGGCCGTAATCATATTCAGATGCTCAAGCTCGGGGTCATTGACCTCCTCGAACTCGACCTGGCCGATCCAGCTGCGGGTCATCCAGCGGGCCCCGAGACCCTGGACCCGGGTGGAGCCACTGGTGGAATCGAAGGTGTTGCGACCGGTGACCGGATCGCTGACCCACTGGGCCATGCCGGTCTTGCCGTAGACGCCGAAGTGGCCGACACGGAAGCCGGCGACCAGGCTGCCCCCCAGGCTGGTCACGTCCTGGACATGCTGGCTGTCGCTGGAAGACATGGGGACGTCATCGCTTTGTCGATAGCGCAGCTCGGCCCCCAGGTCCCAGCCGGTTTCCTGCTGTGGCGCCATGCCGGCGGTCAGGCGGAAGCCGGAGGTGTAGCCGTCGGGAGTGTGGACCTTGTCGCCCTGCACCAGGACGCCACTGTCGAGCCTGACGATTTCCTGGCCCATGCCGGAAAAGGCCGGGGTGGCCGAGTGGGCAGCGTCATTGTCGGCCAGCGGGTCGGCAGCGTCTTCGCTCGCCAGGACAGGGGCCGAGAAGGCGACAAGGGTCAGTGCCGCAAGCAGGCCCGCCAGCAAGGTGTGCGACGTGGGGCGTCGAGCGGGGAGAGAGGGCAAGCGACAAGCAGTCATCATGGTTGTCCTGGCGGAATAGCCTCCGCGGGTGGCACCTGATCGATCATGCTTCGGTTTTATTCAAGGGCTCGGCACTCAATTCTAGACTCAGCCAACTTAAATCTCAGCAACCTCAGCTCTCACCTTGGCTCTCAATCTTGACGCGGCTCATTTTGAACGAGGCTGATTGAGAACACGGCGCAGTGTGAGCGCAGCTCGTAGTGAACATGGCTCACAAGGGCAAGACCGTATGCGGGGACACGGACTTGTTCGAGGGCCGGCCCGGCAAGGTGATTCGAGTCGATATTCAGGTGGGAGTCGAATCACTGCCAACCGTTAAAATAGCAATCGCTTTTGTGTACCGCCAGCCTGGGTTTGCTCGTTTCAGGCATTCAGAAAGCGCCAATGCGCGTCGAGCTGGGGGCAAGGGAGGCCCAGGCGTGTGGCGGCCTCGCGCAGCGGGCCGAGGATGGCGTCGTGTTCGGTGGGCCGGCCGGCCTCGATATCCTGCAGCATCGAGGCACGGTTGGCGGCGGTCCGCTCGATGACCTGCCAGACCAGGGCGCGCCAGGCGCGGTTGCCATCGTTGACGTCGCTGGCAGCAATGTTGATGGAGGGAACGTCGATGGCGGGAGCGGGAATCTCCAGTGCCGCCAGGATCTGCGCCACCTCGTCGACGGTGGCGTCGACCATGTCGCGGTAAGGATGCCCGCGCAGCTCGCCATTGCGCAGTCGGTAGCGTGCCACCAGGGGGTTGATGGCGGCGTTCACCGCCAGCTTGTGCCACAGCCGGGTGGCGATATCGTCCACCGCCTCGGTGGCCAGGCCGGCGGCGCTCAGGGTGGTGGCCAGTGATCTGGCCAGGGCTTGGGTCTGGAGAGCGTCAGTCCGGAGGGGGTGGGTGTGGGGGCCGTGGCCTTCGCCTGGATGGCCGTCGAGGCCACCGTCGAGATGACCGATGACGGTCTGACCCTGGCCGGCGTGGACGACGCTGTCGTCCGCCTTGATAAAGGCGCCCTCGGTGGTGGAGGCGCACAGCACCGGCCCGCTCCAGGTATCGGTCAAGGGTCGCTGCACGCGCAGCCCGTTCTGCCACAGCACCAGCGGTGTGGCGGCAGGCAGATGGTCGGCCACCGCAGCGAAGGCTGCCCTGGCGGCGTAGGCCTTGGTGGTCAGCATGACCTGGTCGACATCGACGCAGGCAAGGCGTGGCTCGGTGGTGGTGGCCAGTTCAAGGCGCTGGGTCGTGCCATCCGGTGAGGTCAGGGTCTGGATCGTCGGCAGCGGTCGCCGCCCCAGCAGGCGCACGCTCTGGCCGCCAGCGGCAAGCCGACAGGCCAGCAGGCGGCCGATGGCGCCGGGACCGATGATCAGTGTGGTCATGTGGTGCTGCCTTTACGGGAGGGGCGGCGTTTACGCCCGG